>CANRBU010000048.1 GCA_947628925.1 uncultured Clostridia bacterium
TTTCTATCCATATCTGCTTCTACTATATCTGCAGGTAATACTTCACTCTTTATAGTGTTTTCACTTTCATCATAATATTGCTGTAATTCTCTGTGTTTTCCTGCTTCAATCTCTTTTAAAATTCTTTCTTTTTCTCCAAAAGTATCATTTATATCTCCTCTACTTTCAACAACTAATTTATATAAATTTTTTTCAGGAGTAAAAAATAAATTATTTAGTTTTTTTACAAATTCATTACTTTTTTTGCTAATTTGAAGTGGTTCTTGACTTATTGCTTTATTTAATCTATAAAAAAGTTCACAACAGTTTGTATTAGTACCATATATCTGTATGCTTTTAGAAATATTTTTTGGGTCCCATTCTTCTTTTTCAAATGGTAATGAAAAATGATATCTAATCCAGAAATTATTCATATTTTTTAATTCTTCTAAAATATTATTTATATATGTAATACTTACTTCATCTAAAACTATTGAAATATATGGTACAGCTTGTTTGTCATGATGTCCACCACATGAAGCAACTGTTTTTATATTATTTCTACTGCATGTATTGAATAATTCATATAAATATTTATTTCCTTCTGACCAATTTTCAAAATTTTTGTCTTGCCTATAATTTAATAATTCTTGTTGCGTTTCAAAAAACATCTTTAAATTTCCATCATAATATACTCCTGCTTCTTTAGCAATTTCAGCTTCTGTTCGTAAATCATTTTCTTTTCTATATAAACTTTCAATATATCTAGATTTTTCAAGATTATTTTTAAAAAATCTATTATATTTGTTAGAATAAATACGTCCCTCTTTTTGTTCAATTGTTTCATTGATTTTATCCATATTTAACAAACATCCTTTTCTTCGCAAATTTTGACAAATTTCGACATAATGATATAAATAAACAAGCCATACTATTTTTGGTTGTTTATTTTACTTGTATAATTTTAAATACAAGTCCATTTTATCTATAAACTCAGCATTATTCTTAGTTTCTGTCATTTTTTTGATTACTTGTTCTGTTACTTCAGAAACTGGTAGACTGTTTAGTGCTTTTCTTAATGCAAACACTGTCTCTTTTTCTTTTGGTGTTAGCAATAATTCTTCACGTCTTGTACCAGATTTATTAATATCAATAGCTGGGAAAATACGTTTTTCTGATAATTTTCTATCTAAGTGTACTTCCATATTACCAGTACCTTTGAATTCCTCAAAAATAACATCATCCATCCTACTTCCAGTATCAACTAAAGCTGTTGCAAGTATTGTTAAACTTCCTCCGAATTCAATATTTCTGGCAGCACCAAAGAATTTCTTTGGTTTATGCAAAGCTGCTGGATCAATTCCTCCTGATAAAGTTTTTCCAGAAGATGGAATTACCAAATTATATGCTCTTGCAAGTCTAGTAATACTATCTAATAATATTACTACATCTTTTCCATGTTCAACTATTCTCTTAGCTCTTTCTAAAACCATCTCAGCTACTTTAACATGATGATCTGGAAGTTCGTCAAAAGTTGAATAAATTACTTGACCTTTAATAGAGCGCTTCATATCAGTAACTTCCTCCGGTCTTTCATCTATTAGCAAAACTATAAGTTCTACTTCTGGATTATTTGCAGTTATACTATTAGCAATTTTCTTTAATAAAGTAGTTTTTCCAACTTTTGGTTGTGCCACAATCATTCCTCTTTGTCCTTTTCCTATTGGACTAATTAAGTCAATAATTCTCATTGCATATTCATTTGGAACTGTCTCTAATTTTAATTTTTCATTTGGATAAATTGGTATTAATTCATCAAATCTCTTCCTTTTTGCTGCTTTTTCAGGATGTTCACCATTTACTTCCCCTACGAAAATTAAAGATGGGAATTTTTCACCCTCTTTAAATCTTGAAATTCCTTTGATTACATCACCAGTATCTAAATGAAATCTTTTGATTTGAATCATTGAAATATATACATCTTTTGGAGTTGATAAATAATTTTCACCGCGAAGAAAACCATACCCATCAGGAAGAATATCTAATATTCCCTCTACTATTTGATCTCCATCTGTTGTTAACTTATAGTCAACAATAGGTTCTCCATTTTCATCATATTGAGTTGGATTAAGTGGTTTTTCTTCAGATTCTTTAATTTGAACTTTAGGAAGTTCTTGTTCTACTACATGACTTAAAATTTCAACTAATTCTTCTTTTTTTAATTTTGATATATTTTTAATATTATTTTCCTTTGCTAGTATTTTTAACTCTAACAAAGTCATTTCTTCTAAACTTGGCATAAAATCCTCCTTACTACAATAACTAGTATAACATATCTTTACAAAAAATGGAAGGTCTTTTTTATTTTTTTAAAAACTTCACATTAAAATTAAACTTAATTTTGCTAAATTATTAAAACAATTGAATATTTTTTTATTTTGTAATATAATATAGAAAAAAGTAAAGTAGTTTTGCGTATTTTACGTTCTAGTTGACTTAAATCTCTATAAGTATTAAAGGAGGAGTGTATGGTTATAAAAAAACCATGCCAAAATTTATGGAATATACATATATATCAAATTCACAAGAAGACACAATAAAATTTGCAAAGAAAATTGCTGAAAATTTGCAAAAAGATGATGTAATAGTTCTAACTGGCGAATTGGGAAGTGGAAAAACAAAATTTGTAGAAGGCATACTCTCTTATTTTGGTATCGATAAACAAATTTCTAGTCCCACTTTTACAATTGTAAATCAATATGATACCACCTCTTTTCCAATTTATCATTTTGATGTATATAGATTAAAAGATTTTACTGAATTTTATGAATTAGGTGGAGAAGAATATTTTGGAAATGGTCTTTGTTTAATTGAATGGGGCGAATTGATTGAAGAGGCTTTACCTAAAAAATATACACAAATCTTTTTTGAAAAAGATGATGAAAATGAAAATATTAGAATTTTAAAAATAAAAACAAATGGAGGTAATAAATGAAAGTTTTAGGTATTGATACATCTAGTGATGTTTGTGGAGTATCTATTGTTGAAAATGAAACTACAATATGTTCTATAGATTTAAATACTGGACATACACATTCTGAAAATTTGATGCCTTCTATTGCAAAGGCTTTTGAAGATTCAAACCTTTCTTTAAAAGATATTGATTTAATTGCCTGTGATATTGGTCCCGGATCTTTTACTGGTATTCGCATAGGTATTGCAACAGCAAAAGCTTTTGTAGACAGTCTTGATATTCCTTGCGTAGGAATTAATTCCTTAGAAGTTTTAGCATATAAGTCAAAACATCAAAAACTTAACAACATAGAAACAATTTGCAGTATAATTGATTGTAAAAATGATAACTGTTATTTTGCAATTTATGAATCAAGAAATAATGAAATTAACTGTATATTTGAACCAACTGCAAGTACAGTTGAAGATATGCTAAACACACTTACATCTTTTAACAATGTACTTTTTATAGGTGATGGTGCAGTTGCTTATAAAACTATTATACAAAATTCTTTACCTAATGCTACTTTTTCAGATGATAATGAAATATCTTCTTATGATCTTTGCATTTCTGGATTAACACATTATCTAGCTTTTGGAAAAACCTCTCTTTTACCACTATACTTGAAAAAGCCTCAAGCAGAAAGGCAATTTGAAGAAAAACAAAAAGGAGAAATAAACTAATGCTACTTGATAAGTCAAAAATTATAATTTCACATATGACATTAGATGATTTAAATGAAATATCAAATATTTTAGAATCTGAATTTGATGATTTTTGGAATTATAATATTTTAAAAGATGAGTTAAATTCTCAAAACTCAACATATCTAGTTGCAAAACTTGATAACGACATTATTGGGTTTGCAGGATTTAAAGCTGTATTCTCATCTGCAGAACTTATGAATATTGTTGTTCGCAAAACTTTTAGATGTAATGGTATAGCCACATTGCTGATGGAAGAACTTTTAAAAGATTTAAAAAATAAAAAAATAGCTACTCTCTATTTGGAAGTAGCTAAAAATAATACAACTGCAATTAATTTATACAAAAAATTTGGCTTTTTAGAATCAGGGGTTAGAAAAGGTTATTATCAAACTGATGATGCAATTTTAATGGAATTACACATACTTGTCGATTGATAAAATACTTCTACCACTTCGAGTATTTCCTTTAATTTCTTTTATTACAAATCTTCCCTTTCCTCTAATTGTAATTACATCACCTATTTTAACTGATTTTGAAGGTTTTGTTTCATTTTGCCCATTGATAAATACTCTTTCTTGAGCTAATATTTCCACTGCCTTACTTCTTGATGTTCTTGCTAAATCAGAAACAATGCTATCTAATCTCAAAGATGGAACTATTATATCAATTTTTTCTAATTTTATTTCAGGTTTTCGCAAATCTTTTATCTCTTTTATTGAAATTTTACTGTTTTGAAATCTGTTAAGTCCGCTAAGTTGCTGTGCTAAAGCATTTGCAGTTTCTTTTTTCACTATAATATCTGCTCTATCATCAGCAACTATTATATCTCCGACTTTTTCTCTTTTAATTCCAATTTTTATAATTCCACCAAGATAGTTTCTATGTGTAAATTTTCCCTGTTCTTCTTTTGGTAATTCAATTCTTACAATTTGCAATATTTGACTTTCATCTAGATTATCAAATGAATCTTTAGGATAAAAAACAGCAACTTTTCTTTCTGAATCTTCATAACCACCATATAATACTACATTATCTATACAATTTTTTGCTATAAAATTTTTTGCTAAATGTACTTGATACATATCTAAAAAATCTGTGGCTTCTATTTTATTTTTTTCCTCTGCTTGTCTAGCTTTGTCTGATAATTGCGCTAATATGATATTTTCTTGCATTTTACTGATTTCCTTTCTAAAGTGCACCACATATCACCAATATTTTTTCTCTAATTCTTCAACACTACCATGTTCTATAAATTTGTCTGGACATGCATGTGTTTCTAAATTTACATTAGTTATATTTTCTTCTGCCATTATTTCTTTAACAGCTGTTGCAAGTCCATTTATAATTGTGCCATCTTCTATTGTAATTACTTTTTGTGATTCTCTAAGTGCTTTTATAATACAATCTCTGTCTATAGGTTTTAAAAATCTAATATTTATAACTTGTACATTTTTTTCACTATTGGTTTCTATCTCTTTTGCAAGTGAAATTGCTTTTGCAACTGATTTTCCTATTGCAAAAATAGTTACTTTTTCTTTTATTGGTTTATCCTCATTATCTATATTAAACTCTTTTACTACTTCAGCTTTTCCAAGATTTATTTCATCATGTATTTCAAATTTAATGTTTTTATCTTCTCCTCCTCTTGGATATCTGATTACAACTGGTTTTTGTAAATTTGTTGCAAATTCTAACATGTCTTCTAATTCTTTAAAATCTTTTGGAGCCATAATAGTTAAATTAGGAACTAATCTAAAAAATGCCATATCTAATAAGCCTTGATGTGTTTCTCCATCTGCACCTACTAAACCTGCTCTATCAACACATAATACAACTGGTAAATTTTGAATTGCTACATCATGTATTACTTGATCATATGCTCTTTGATAAAAAGATGAATATATTGGTACAACTGGAATTAAGCCTTCCTTTGCCATTCCTGCAGCTAATGTTACAGCATGTTGTTCTGCAATACCAATGTCAAAAAATCTCTCTGGAAATTGTTTTTGAAATTCAGTTAAACCTGTTCCATCTTTCATTGATGCTGTAATAGCTACAATTTTGTTATTTTTTTCAGCTAACTCTATCAATTTTTTGCCAAATATCTTTGAATAGTCAGGACTTTTAGGCTTTTTAGGTTCACCTGTTTCTATATTAAAAGGTCCTGTTGCATGAAATTTATCAGGACTTTTTTCTGCAATCTCATACCCTTTTCCTTTTTTAGTTAAAACATGTATTAAAACTGGAGTTTGTACTTGTTGACTTAAACGCAAAATATTTTCTAACTCTGTAATATTATGCCCATCAACTGGTCCTAAATATGTAAAACCTATATCTTCAAAAAACATTTTAGGAATAATTAATTGTTTTATACTTCTCTTAATTCTTTGGATTATCTTTACTGTAGGTTTTCCTATTCCCGGAATTTTCCAAATAATTTTCTTAACTGATATATTAGATTTGGTGTACAATTTTTTTGTTCTTAACTTACTTAGAAATTTATTTAAACCACCTAAATTAGGCGAAATACTCATTTCATTGTCATTTAAAATAACTGTCATTTTGCATTTACTAAAACCTACATCATTTAAGCCCTCTAAAGCCATTCCTCCTGTTAATGCACCATCTCCTATAACTGCAATCACATTATGATTTTCGCCTTTTAAATCTCTTGCCCTTGCCATCCCTAATGCTGCTGATATTGATGTACTACTATGCCCTGTATTAAAACAGTCTGTTTCAGACTCTCTTGTCTTAGGAAATCCAGCAATTCCTCCAAATTGTCTTAGAGTTTTTAGTGCTTCTTTCCTTCCAGTTAAAATTTTATGCACATATGTTTGATGACCTACATCCCAGATTATTTTGTCTTTTGATACATCAAAAACACTGTGTAATGCAATTGTTAACTCCACAACACCTAAATTAGAAGCTAAATGTCCGCCATTTTCTGATACAATTTCTAGTATGTATTTTCTAATTTCTTCAGCAAGTTGTTTTTTTTCTTCTTCATTTAATTTTTTTAGATCTTTTGGTGAGTTTATTTTTTCTAACATACTTAACTCCCTTATAACATATTATGTCTATATTTTACTATATTTTTTTCCTAAATGCAAGAGTTTTATAAGATAGTCAAATTTTTACTTAATTACTTCACTTAATACTTTTGCAAGATATTTCATACTTGTCAAACACTGTTCTAGAGTATTTCCTGTTGCCCCAACTTCAATAATATTTGCATATTTTCCTGCATGTTGATTATATCGATTTTCTGAAACCATAATTGGTTTAAACAAGCCTGGGTACATTTCTTCTGCTTTTTCTTGTACTTTTACAGCAAATTTTAAATTTTGTTGCCAATTTGGATGTTGCAAACCACCTTCATTTGTTCCCATAACAAACATAATTTGTGCTGCATAATCATCACCAATTTTTACAGTTGGAGCATAATCACTCCTACTGCCAATTGCATCACGATGCAAATCAATAATTATATCTGCTGGATTTGTTTTTAAAATATTTTCCACTGTTGCCAATGACCTTGTATATGAACCATTATATGCAGGATAATCATGATAATTTGTATTATGTACAACTTGTATATTATATTTTTTTAATTGATTTTCTAGCTCTGTCCCTACACCTGTAACTGTATATTTTAGATCTGTTGTTCTAAAATTTCCTGTTGGAGTATATGGATATTGCTCACTTGATGTATAACTTTCACAACTATGTGTATGATAAATAATAATATTTTTATTTTCTATTGTAATATCTGGTGTTAATATTTCCTGTGTTAAATTAATACTTGTTCCATTTTTTATTTTTACATTTTTATATTGAGTGTTAAAATTTTCAGCAATTGGGTTGTTAGTTACAATTTGTGTTTCTACTCCTGTTTTTACTGTTTCCTCATCTGGAATTTGTTCGGCAATTTCTAAATCATTTTCTTTATCTTTGTTAGTATTTTTTTCTAATGATTTTATACTGCTTATTTGTGTGTTCAAAAAATTTTTATAAATTTCCTTTTTTTCTTCGTTTTTCTCTTGATTATTTGATAAATTATTAATTAGTGGAATTTCTGTTTCTATTGTTTCAGCATATTTTTCTTCCATAACTTGCTTTAATTGACTATCTAAATTAATATTTAAATTCACTTGCTTTTTTGTACGAAAAAATCTTGTAGTCACAATAACCACAATTATGGCTATAGAAATGACTACAAGATATCTTAACATATCTTTTAATCTAAAAACTGCAACATTAAACATTTATTTTTCGCATTCCTTTCTAATGAGTAAATTTAAAATGATATCTTGTCTATTTATATATATGCCACAGTTTTTAAATTATTACTTTTATTATTGATTTTCATTAGTTGTTGTTTCTGCTGTTTCATTTGCTATTGTATTATCTATTACTGTACTATTACTTGGTGTTTGTATGCTATCATTACCAGTAGCTTTAACACCTATTGAATCTAACCAATCTTCAATATCGTTTCTTTTATTATTATAGTTTAAATAATAGTAGCGTTTCTCTGATTCGATTGATAAATAGATGTCATCTGCTCTTGTTGGGAACACTTGCTCACCTGAGCTATTAACTAATCCATATTTTCCATCTTTACAAGTAACAATTAAGTTATAACTTGGAATTACTAGTAAGTTTAATGCATCTTTATTACTACTTGCAATATAACCAAATCTATCAAATTGGAAATCTACAATTTTTTGACCATTTTTATTAACTAGTCCCCATAATTCTCCTTTTTTGACTGGAATTAAGTTATCTACTAATAAATATTGGTTACGAACATCATTTTTTTCAAATGGTGTAATATCCATTCCTATTTGATCATGTTCCATATTTAGTTTTATGTTGCCTCTTACATCAATAATGCCATATTTTCCTTCTCTTTCAGCAACATAAAGTCCTGCATCCATATCAATTAATTGTAAG
>CANRBU010000049.1 GCA_947628925.1 uncultured Clostridia bacterium
TATAATTCCTCTTCCTGCATAGAAAAAACTATAAATTAGACTTTTCTTTTTCTTCAATTTCTACCACATTCCTTTCTGATTTTGCTTCTTCTTCTAAATCACCTTTTATAATTATTGTAAAAACAGCTAGATATGAGATTGATATTACAAGCCCTGCTAGTACATCACTTGCATAATGTACTCCTAAATATATCCTACTGATTCCTATTAATATAGGTAATATAATTGTTATTGAAAATAATATGTATCTTTCTGTTTTGTTTTTTACTTTTTTCCAAATTAAATATGCTATCAATCCGTAAAAAGCCATACTGACCATTGAATGTCCTGATGGAAAACTATATCCGCTTTCCTGTATCAGTCTATATCCTTCTGGTCTTGGTCTTTGAATTATATTTTTTAATATTACGTTTAACCCTGCTGATATTGCCAAATTTAGTGTGATCCACATTCCAATTTTTTTATCTTTTATAAATATAACTGATAATAGCGTTATTAGTATTAAAAAATATGGTTCACCAAAATTTGTAATTGCTTTCATCACAACTGTTAATTGTTCTTGTCTTAAGTTTACAACAATAAATTCATGGACAGTATTATCAATTTGCAAACTTTCTTTAGCAAAAACATTTTTTAAAATCCAAATAAATATTAAAATGCCAATAAATAGTATTATCCATTTATATATTTTCTGTATCTTTTGCAATTTTTTTCTTCCTTCTTTCCGGTAAACAATAGTAGATTTGAACTCTTTGTGAAAATTTGAAATAAAGAATCCAAATTAGTGGATAAATTATATTAAATATTAATATCGATATTTCTTCTTTAAAATATTCTGTTGTGTACACTTCTAATGGAACTATTAATGCATAAATAATTCTTGCTGTTGTTATTACAATTCCTGAAACAGCAAATATAATGTTTGATATTATTATTTTTTTTGGTGTATCTTGTTTTCTTTTTACAGTTCTATATATCTGGTACATTGCAATTAAAGCTAAAATTGTACTTTGTATTATAATCGTCGTACTATAAAATTCCATGCCCGGAATTTTTTCTGCATTATCTATGTCTATGACTCGTAGAATTATTTGATAAAAGCATAATGACCAAAAGAATACAATAAGACCTCCAAATTTACTATATTGCTTTATTTGCCTGTCTTGTATGTTTTTATCAATCAATTTTTTGTCTTTTCTTCTAATAATAAGCACTACAACTGTTATAATTACTACTAAAAAGAATGTAATTCCCATTGCCAATGCTGTTGCTTCATTTACTCTTATACTTGGCCTTTCTATTTCATAAAATTCAATTCCTTCTATTGTATTTTTTTCTTGCTCATTTCCAACTTGCTCTGTTTGATTATAATATCTAAAACTAATAGTTAATAAACGTCCATTCATTATTGTGTAATATGCTGAAATATCTAACACATTTTCTTCATTTTGTAAAGTTGTTACAATATGTATATATGTATTTCCATTGCCTGTTTTTGTTATTTCATTTTGTTTTAATTCAGCACTCTTCATTGCTTCTGTTATTTGATTTTTATATGTTGTAATATCTTCTTCTGATAGCTCATTTAAATCAGGCATTTTTGTAATGTTTGTATTTGTGTTTTCCACAATTAATATTTCTTGTGTTGATTGATTTTCTATATCATTTACTGCATCTAATATTACTCCTGCATTTTGATACTTTTGTACCAATTCTTCTTTGTTTTCAAGATTTTCTATACGCTCATCATTATTTTTTATAGCTGATACTAAATCAATAAAATTATTGTCTATTCCGTACCTTCATTCCTATTTCTTGTAAATCATATATAGTAAGATTATCTGCGAAGGTAGGTATTGCAAATGATATAAGTATTATAAATATTATTACTATTTTTGTAATTTTCAAATTAAAATCCTTCCTTCTAATTTTACATTTATTTTTCAACCCAAACTGATACAGATTTTTCTTGCACTCTAAATACTCCATATCCGTTTTCTTCAATTGTTACTTCATCTTCTATGTTTCCTAATGCATCTACAAAACTTTTTCCTGCATGTTGTTTTCCAATGTACATATATTTTTCACCTTGTCCTTGGTTAGTTATTACTACTGCTAATCCTGAACGCAAATGTTCAACATCTCCTTCTCTTGTCCATCCAATATAATGTTGATTGTCAAAATAATCATGTTGCACACCATATGCTTTTTGTTTTCTTAATTTAAGCAAAACATCTAAGTTTTTTACTGGTTTTATATTATCATGTGGAATACCATATAAATCGCCATAAAATACACATGGATATCCCTCTTCTCTTAGCAAGATAATTGAATATGCACTTTGTTTAAAATTACTATCAATAAAACTTTGTAAAGCTTGTCCCGGCTGGGTATCATGATTATCTACAAAAGTAACTGCTTTTGTAGGATTTTCTTTTACTAGTGTTCCATCTAATATTTTTGATAAATCTTGTGTATCATCTTTTGAAGCTTGTTCTAAATGATAATGTAGTGGTACATCAAATAATGAGGTTGCATATTCTGTTTCTTCCAAATATCTATGGAGTTTGTATACATCTGCTCCCCAATATTCTCCTACTGAAAATAATTCTTTTTTAAAATATTCTCTCATTGTTTTTAACCAATTTTTATAAAAACTAGCATTTATATGTTTTACCGCATCTAATCTAAGACCATCAACATTTGTTAATTCTATGTACCATTTTCCCCATTCAATACATTCTTTTACAACATCTGGATTATCAAAATCTAAATCTGCTCCCATCAAATAATCAAAGTTTCCATATTCTTCATCTACTGTTTGGCTCCACTCTTTGTCTTTGAATTTGAAAATTGCTTTTTCTCCTGTTTCATTATTATAATCTATACCTTTAAAATGTGTCCAATTCCATTCAAAATCAGAATATTTGTGTTTACGTTCTGGAAAAGTAAATTTTGTAGCTACTTTTACAGTTTCTTGGTTTGCAATTTCTACAGTATGGTTACCCCAATCAACTTTTGTAGCAGGAATAGTTTGAATTTTGTCTGCTCCCATTTTATGGTTAAATACTATATCTGCATATGTTTCTATTCCTGCTTGCTTTAGTGTTACTATACAATTTAAATATTCATCTTTTGTTCCATATTTTGTTTTGACTGTTCCTTTTTGATTAAACTCACCTAAATCATATAAATCATATGCTCCATATCCAACTTCGTCTTTTCCGCCTACTCCTTTATATGCTGGTGGTAGCCAAACTGCTGTAATTCCAAGTTTAACTAATTCATTTGCATTATTTGCTAAGTCATTCCAAAAATTTTGGTTTGTTTGTAGATACCATTCAAAACTTTGTAAAATTGTTCCATTTATTTTTTTCATTTTATTTTGTCCTTTTTGTTTTTTTTATTATACCATTTGGAAAAAAATTTTACAATAGTTATTTCACATCCTCTATATTTAGTAATCTATTATATTTTGACACTCTATCTGTTCTACATGGTGCTCCTGTTTTTATTTGTCCACTGTTTGTGGCAACACTAATATCTGCAATTGTTGTATCTTCTGTTTCTCCTGACCTATGTGAAATAATAGTTTTATAACCTTTTTCTTTCGCCCTTTGGATAGTATCTAATGTTTCTGTTAATGTTCCTATTTGGTTTGGTTTAATTAATATTGCATTTGCAATTTGTTCTTTTATTCCTCTTTCTAACCTTTTTAAATTAGTAACAAAAAGGTCATCTCCTACTAATTGAATTTTATCACCAAGCCTATCTGTTAATAGTTTCCATCCTTCCCAATCTTCTTCTGCTAATCCATCTTCTATTGATATTATTGGATATTTTTCACATAGTTCTTCTATATATTCTATCATTTCATCTCTAGTCTTAAATATATCTGTCTTCCAAAAATAATATCCATTTTTTCCAACATTTCTAGCTTCTTCAAACATTTCTGTACTTGCTATATCAAGTGCTAAGCATATATCTTTTTGTGGTTCATACCCCGCTTTTTTTATTGCTTCTATGATTAAATCTAATGCTTGTTCTTCATTTTCTAAGTTTGGTGCAAATCCACCTTCATCACCTACAGCTACTGAATATCCTTTTTCTTTTAATACTTTTTTCAAAGTGTGATATACTTCTGTACCTCTTTTTAATCGTTCTGCAAATGTAATACTCCCAATTGGCATAATCATAAATTCTTGAATGTTTATATTATTATCTGAATGTTTTCCACCATTTAAAATATTCATCATTGGGACAGGCAATTCATTACCATAAATTCCACCTATATATTGATAAAGTTCTAATCCCAAAGAATTTGCTACTGCTTTTGCAACTGCTAAAGAAACTCCTAGTGTTGCATTTGCACCAAGATTTGATTTATTTAATGTATCATCTAATAATATAAGTTCTTTATCTATGTTTCGTTGATCATATGCATTCATATCAATAATTTTTTTTGCTATTTTTTTATTAACATTTTCTACCGCTTTTTGAACGCCTTTGCCCATATAACGTGTTCTATCGTTGTCACGCAATTCTACTGCTTCAAAACTACCTGTTGATGCCCCTGATGGCACCATTGCAATTCCTGTGAATCCCCCTTCTAAAACTACTTCTACTTGAACTGTTGGGTTTCCCCTTGAATCTAATATCTCCAATGCTTTTACATTTTTAATTGGTATAAAATTTTTCATTATTACCACATTCCTTTCTGATTGTTTATATTTTGCTCTCTATATTACTAATTTATACCAATTTTTTATTTTTTCTTTTAAAATCTTTAAGAAACTTTTTTGTTTCTTAGTTCTTGTGCATATTTTAAAGTAATTTCATTTACTTCTCCTGAAGAAATCCTTGCAATTTCTTGTAAAATTTCATCTTCATTTAATTTCTTAATATGTGTGTTTGTTCTATCATTTGTAACAGTTTTTCCAATAAAATAGTTTTCATCTGCAACAGCTGCAATATTAGGTAAATGTGATATGCATAATATTTGATGTTTATCAGATATTTGATGTAGTTTTTGTGCAACACTATTTGCAGTTTTTCCACTTATTCCTGTATCAATCTCATCAAAAATAAGAATTGGAACTTTATCTGTATCTGCCAAAACTGTTTTTATACCAAGCATTGTTCTAGATATCTCACCACCAGAAGCTATTTTTGAAAGTTGTTTTTCATCTTCTCCTAAATTAGTTTTTATATAAAATGTCACTGTGTCTATTCCATTTTTAGAAAAAGTTTCTTGTTTATCAACTTTAACATTTATTTTTGCATTTTTCATTTCTAAGTCTTCTAATTCTTTATTTATTTTTTCACTTAATTCACCTGCTTTTTTTATTCTAATATCATGCATTTGATTGGCTAAACTTTGCATTTTTTCTACTATTTGATTTTTTTCTTCTTTTAATTTGTTTGTATATGTTTCTAAATTTTCAATGTGATTTATTTCTTCTTTAAGTTCTTGTTTATATGCTAATATTTCTGGAATTGTATTTCCATATTTTCTTTTTAAGTTATGTATTATATCCAATCGCTCTTCAATTTGATTTCTTTGTTCATCATTAAAATCTATTTCATCTCTTCTTGCTGAAATTTCTCTTGAAATTTCTTGTAACTCATAATATATGTTTTTCAAGTCACTTGTTGTTTTTTCGTATTTTGCATCTAAGTTTTCAATTTTTTCTAATGCTCTTATAGATGCGCTTATACTGTCTATTGCATGTTCTCCAAGTTGTATGTCTGTTTGTTTTAAATTTTCTGCAATTTTTTCACTGTTTAACATTATTTTTCTTTGTGCTTCTAATTCATCTTCTTCATCACTTTTCAATTTTGCTTCTTTAATTTCTTCATATTGATAACGTAGTAAATCCAATTTTCTTTCTCTTTCTTTTTCATCTCCATAATTTTCTTTTAATTGTTTTTCAATTTTGCAATATGCATCATAACATGCATTATATTCTTTTTGACCGGTTAATTGTTCACCAATAAAGCCATCCAAATACGCCAAATGATATTGACTGTCTAATAATGCTTGATTATCATTTTGCCCATGTATTTCAATGATGTTTGCCATAAAATCTTTTAATTCATTTACAGTTACCATTCTTCCATTGATTTTGCATAAATTTCTTCCCATATTATTTATTTCTCTTGATACAATAATATTTCCATCAATTGCTTGTGGGTGTTCTGGTAAATATATATTTGCCTCTACAAATGAATTACTTTCTCCCTTACGTATCATTTCCTTTGAAAATCTACCTCCTGATAACACTAATAATGCATCTATCATAAGCGTTTTTCCTGCTCCAGTTTCTCCTGTTAAAACATTTAAGCCTTTATTTAAATCAATTGTGATTTCTTCGATTATTCCTATATTTTTTATATGCAAAGTTGTAATCATATTTCAATTCCTCCTTACGTTCATTTGTTTGTTAAACTTTTGTTTGTATTTTATAACTTTAATTTTTATTTGTCAATACTTTTTTATAAAAAAAACAGATTATTTATTAATCTGTTTTATAGTATTTCAATTTTACCTTTTCCATTTTCTAATGTGATTGTTGTTATTGCTCCATTTACTATTGCCATTTGTGGTGCAACATGCCCTATATCAGCACCACAAATAATTGGTATATTTAAGTCTTTTAAAATTTCTTTTACCGCTTCTTCGAATGTAATTTTATAATCTTCTCTAAAAATAAGAGGTCTGCCAAATATTATGCCATTTACATTTTTAAAATATCCTGCATTTTTCATTTGCCATAATATCCTTGTTAATTCTGGACTGTTCATTTCAAAAGTTTCTAAATACCATATAATTCCATCATTTTTATATTTTTCTATATATGTGCAAATATTATCATATTTTGTTCCAAAAAAGCGTTGCACACAGTCTAAACAGCCACCTAACATTCTACCCTGAATTTCTATTTTTTTCTCCCCTAATATATTTTTCCATTCTACTTTTTCTGTTAATTCATATCCAGAATTGATGTCTTTTTCTGCCTCTTCTGAAAAAGTTTCCATAATTGTAGAATTTGTTTTTTCATGTTTTTCGAAAGAATATTGCACTACTTTTTTGCCACTTGCGATTTCTAATGCATCTTTCAAATTGGTATATAGTGGTTGCATAGCATAACTTTTGGCATTATCACAATAAATTGACGGAATTTCTAAAACTGTATTCCATAAAAATTCAATTCCTGTTATATCTGAAAAACCTTGCATCCATTTTGGTTTTAGTGTTTTAATTTTTTCTATATCTAAGAAATCAAAAATTTCAAATAAATAATCTCCGCCTCCTAGAAATAAAATAAATTTGACATCATCATTTTCTAGGAGTTCCATAAATTCTTTTGCTCGTATTTCTGCTGATGCACTTCTTCCCTTTTCTTCTTTTCTTACACTTGCTGTTTCGATTACTTTATATCCCATTTGCGTTAGTCTTTTAATAGCTTCATCTAATTTCTCTTTATCTTCATCACTTGCAGCACCTCCTGATGGTGCACAAATACCTATTATATCACCTTTTTTTAAGTTTTCTAATTTTTTCAAATTAACTCCCATCCCTTTCTAAAGTATTATATTATATAAAAATTAAAAGTCAAGCTTTTATAAATGCGCAAATTTTTTATTTTTTTGCATATATTTTTATAGGTGGTTTTATGTTTGATATTCAAACTCTTGTAATTGAAAAAAATTTATATTATAAAAACAATTTGATTGTTAAGTATAAACTTGCATTTCCGCGTATTACTTCTAATTCATATTCTTTTGCTGTGAACAAATTTAACCATTTTAATCAAGTTAGGGCTTTTGATTTGAGACTTTATGCTGAAAAGGAATTGTTTAATGATGCTAAAGAACTTTTTGATTATAATATGGCTAATAATTTTCCTTTTTCGCCTTATGAACTTATTTATACTTTTACTACTACTTATAACAGCAATACTATGTTAAGTTTATTTTCTGACCAATACATATATGCTGGTGGTGCTCATGGTTCTACAATACGAACTTCTCAAAATTGGAATATGAATAATGGCTTACAAATATCTCTTTCTTCTCTGTTTCACAATGATTGTTCTTATATAATTTTGATTTTGAAGGAAATTTTTCATCAGATTGAAAAACAAGTAGAAAATGGTACTAATTCATTTTTTGAAGATTATGCTAAACTAGCTGTTGAAAATTTTAAATTGGAACAATTTTATTTAACTGATGATGGTGTTGTTATCTTTTATCAACAATATGATATTGCTCCATACTCTAGTGGTATCCCAACTTTTATAATTCAATTAGGTAATCGAGTAGAGAATAAATAATTATTTTATTTATTCCCTCTCACACCACCGTACGTGCCGTTCGGCATACGGCGG
>CANRBU010000050.1 GCA_947628925.1 uncultured Clostridia bacterium
ACATATGTAAAAGAAGATACTTTTGTGCCAATAAAAAAAGTTGCTATGAATAAAACAGAAATAAAAGAGCAATTATTACAAATACCGGGTGTTATGATAAATTCTATTGATGGAAGAGTATATCCATATGGAAAAGAAGTAGCACATGTTACAGGATATGTGCAAGCAATTAGTCAAGAAATACTAGAACAAAAACAAGATAAAGGTTATAATAGCAGTAGTGTTATTGGAAAAACAGGAATTGAAGCAGCTTGTGAAGATGAAATTAGAGGAATTGATGGTGTTGAAATATATATTATTGATGAAAATGGAAATAGAATAAAAGATATTGCAAAACAAGATAAAAAAGACGGAAAAGACATTCAATTAACAATTGATATGAATTTGCAAAAAAAGGCATATCAACAATTAGAAAAAGACAAAGGCTTTTTTGTTATTATGAATCCAGAAACAGGTGAAATGTTGGCACTTGTTAGCACACCAACATTTGATGCAAATGATTTTGTAGTAGGTTTAACAAATACAGAATGGGAAAAATTAAATAATGACACATCAAAACCATTATATACTAGATTTTTGCAAAGCTATTGTCCAGGTTCAACTTTCAAACCAATTACAGCAGGAATAGCACTAACAAATAATACTATTGACAAAAATACTACATATACATATAATAATCTAAGCTGGCAAAAAGATAGTAGCTGGGGAAATTATCATGTAACAACATTAACAGAATATTCAGGAGATAAAAATGTAACAAATGCTTTAATCCATTCAGATAATATATTTTTTGCACAAGCAGCTTTAAATATTGGAAAAGATACATATGTAGACAATCTGCAAAAAATAGGTTTTGGAAAAGAAATAGAATTTCCATTAGCTATCAAGAAATCACAATATGCCAATGGTGAAACAATAGAAAGAGAAATAAAATTGGCAGATACAGGATATGGCCAAGGAGACTTATTAGTAAACCCAATTCACATGGCATCAATCTATTCAGCTTTTGCAAATAGCGGCAAAATGGTAAAACCATATTTATTATATGATAATGGAAAAATAAGCTATACTAATGAAAATGCATTTTCTGAAGAAGCAACAGATATTGTAAAAAATGCACTTCTTCAAGTTGTTGAAAATCCAACAGGTACAGCACATGACATGAAAATGAATAGTGTGCAGATTGCAGGAAAAACAGGTACAGCAGAATTAAAACAATCAAGTGATGACACAGATAGTGGAACATTAGGCTGGTTTGATTGCTTTACAACAAACAGAGAAGGCGGAAATTTGCTTATAATTGGTATGGTAGAAAATGTACAAAATAATAGTAGTGGTGGTAGCCATTATGTCATTCAAAAAATAAGGAACATATTGTAATTTTATACACGAAAGGGTGATTAAAAGAATGCTAAAATTAAAAAACATAACTAAAGACTATGTAGCTGGAGATAGTGTGGTTCATGCTCTAAAGGGAATTAATATCGAATTTAGAAAAAGTGAATTTGTTGCTATCCTAGGACAAAGTGGAGGAGGAAAAACCACTTTATTAAACATTATTGGTGGTTTGGATAGATATACAAAAGGAGATTTAATCATCAATAATAAATCAACAAAAGAATTTAAAGATAAAGATTGGGATGCATACCGTAACTATTCAATAGGGTTTGTATTTCAAAGTTATAACCTAATTCCACACCAATCAGTATTAGCAAATGTTGAATTAGCACTTACTATTTCAGGAGTATCACGCAAAGAAAGAAAAGAAAGAGCGATAAAAGCATTAGAAGATGTAGGGCTAAAAGAACAAATTTATAAAAGGCCAAACCAACTATCAGGAGGACAGATGCAAAGAGTTGCAATAGCAAGAGCCTTAGTAAATAACCCAGACATCATTTTAGCAGATGAACCAACAGGAGCTCTAGATACACACACAAGTGTGCAAATTATGGAGATTTTAAAAGAAATATCAAAAGATAAACTAATTATCATGGTAACACATAATCCTGATTTAGCAGAAAAATATGCAACAAGAATTGTAAAAATACTAGATGGAGAAATTACAGATGATTCAAATCCATATACAAAAGCTGATGAGAAAAAAGAAACAAACAAAGCAAAAAATGGCAGAACATCTATGAAATTTTTTACAGCATTACGTCTAAGTTTAAATAATTTGATGACTAAAAAAGGAAGAACGATATTAACATCATTTGCAGGAAGTATAGGAATTATAGGAATTGCACTAATATTAGCAATTTCTACAGGTGTTAATAATTATATTAGAAAAGTAGAAGAAGATACACTTTCATCATATCCAATTATGATTGAAAAATCAACAATAGATATGGCAAGCATGATGGAAATTATGATGGGAGAGCTAGAATCAGAAGGCGAATATGAAGAAGGCAAAATTCACTCAGCAGATATCATGAACAAAATGATTGCAACACTTTCAAACAAAAAAGAAAATAACAATTTAGCTGAACTAAAAAAATATTTAGATGAAGAAAACAATCCAATTGCTGAAAACAGTAATGCAATCAAATATAATTATTCATTAAAAATTAATTTATATAAAGAAGATACTGAAAATGGAATTGTAAAAGTAAACCCAAGCACAGTAATGAATGCTATGGGAATGGGCGATATCATGGAAGCACAAGCCAATAGCCAATTAACAGACATGATAGGTGGAAGTTCAGTTATGGTTTCAAATACTGATGTTTGGACTGAATTGTTAGATAATCAAGAACTATTAGAATCACAATATGACATAATTGCAGGAAATTGGCCAAAGGCATATAATGAAGTAGTATTGATTGTTGGAGAAGATAATGAGATAAGTGATTATACTTTATATTCATTAGGTTTAAAAAATCAAGATGAATTAAAACAAAAATGGCAAGCAATTCAAGATGGAAAAACAGTAGAAGAAGATGAGAAAACTACATACACATATGAAGATTTGCTAAACTTATCTTATAAACTTGTTTTAAATGCAGAATATTATGAAAAATTAAATAATGTATGGATAGATAAAAGTGAAGATGAAGAATATTTAAAACAAAAAATAGAAAATAGTGAAAGTATTAAAATTGTCGGAATTGTAAAGCAAAATGAACAAAGTGTAGCGACCAGTTTGCAAGGAATGGTTGGATATACAAAAGAATTAAAAGAATATGTAATAAATAAATCAAATGAACAAGAGATAGTAAAAGAACAAAAAGAAAATCCGGAAATAAATGTATTTTCAGGTTTAAAATTCCCAGAAGAAGATACAAAAAACAATTATGCACAATTAACAGATGAGCAAAGGATGGCAATGAGTAATCTGAGTGCAGAAGAAATTGCAAAAATGATGGAAACATATGCACAAAATCAAGATGCAACTTATGAGAAAAATTTGGAAAAATTAAGTGCAATAGATTTAACAGAACCAACATCTATAAACATTTATCCAAAAAACTTTGATGCAAAAGATACTATAGCAAACGAAATTGAAAATTACAATGAAAGACAGAGAGATAGTGGAAAAGAAGAGAATGTAATTAATTATACAGATGTTATAGGTGTTATGATGAAATCTGTTAGTCAAATTATCAATACAATAAGTTATGTGTTGATGGCGTTTGTGGCTATTTCATTAATTGTTTCTAGTATTATGATTGGTATTATTACCTATATTTCAGTATTAGAAAGAACAAAAGAAATAGGAATTTTAAGAGCAATAGGTGCATCAAAAAAAGATGTTTCCAGAGTATTTAAAGCAGAAACTTTTATAATAGGACTTATTTCTGGTATATTGGGAATAGGAATAACAATATTGTTGACAATACCAATAAATGCTGTTATTTATAAAGTAACAAATGTAATGGTAAATGCAATGGTACCACCAATTGCTGGGGCTATTTTAATATTAATTAGTATGTTATTAACTATTATTGCAGGATTAATTCCTTCAAAATTAGCAAGTAAAAAAGATCCAGTTGAAGCACTAAGAACAGAATAAAAAAATTTAGTTAAAAATAATAAAAAAATCTTGCTTATAGTCAAAAAATGTAATATAATGAATATGCTATTTAGTATCATAAAGAAAAATAATTAAAAATTAACTACGTCAAGTCATTCTTGACGCAGTTAATTAATTGTTTTTTAAGTGGTACTTTAGAAAGGAATGTGATAAATCATGGAAAAAAGTTTTAGCGAAAGCTACAAACAGGCAGGAGTTGACGTAACAGCAGGCTATAAATCAGTAGAACTAATGAAAGAAGCGGTAAAAAGTACATATAATAAATCAGTCATATCAGATCTAGGTGGATTTGGTGGACTTTTCGCACCAGATATTAAAGGAATTAATGAACCAATTTTAGTTTCAGGTACAGATGGAGTAGGTACCAAATTAAAATTGGCTTTTTTGATGAACAAACATGATACAATAGGACAAGACTGTGTTGCAATGTGTGTAAATGATGTTATATGTTGTGGGGCTAAACCATTGTTTTTCCTAGATTATATGGCACTAGGAAAAAATATTCCAGAAGTTGTAGCAACTATTGTAAAAGGTGTTGCAGATGGTTGCAAACTTGCAGGCTGTAGCTTGATAGGAGGAGAAACAGCTGAAATGCCAGGATTTTACCAAGAAGGAGAATATGATTTAGCAGGATTTAATGTTGGTATTGTCGACAAAGAAAAAATTATAGACAGTAATTTAATAGAAATAGGTGATAAAGTTATAGGAATTGCATCATCAGGAGTTCATTCAAACGGTTTTTCACTAGTAAGAAAGATTTTTAACATTAACCAAGAAACAATAAAACAATATTATGAAGAATTAGGAACAACTTTGGGAGAATGTTTATTAACACCTACAAAAATATATGTAAAACCAGTTTTAGAGTTACTAAACAAGATTCAAGTTAAAGGAATATCACATATTACAGGTGGAGGCTTTTATGAAAATATGCCACGTATGTTAAAAGAAGGAGTAGCTTTAAAAATTTACAAAGACTCATATCCTGTGCTTCCAATATTTGACTTAATTAAAAAAACTGGAAATATTCCTGAAAGAGATATGTATAACACATTTAATATGGGAATAGGAATGGCAATTATCGTAAAAAAAGAAGATGCTTCAAAAGCAATAGAAATTTTACAAGAACAGGGCGAAAAAGCATATGAAATAGGAGAAGTTACTGAAGGAAACAAAGAAATAAATATTATATAAAAGAAAGGAAAGTGAAAATCCATGGGTGTAAAAAGAATCTATGTAAAAAAGAAAGCAGGTTTTGATGTAGAAGCAAAGGGGCTATTAGAAGATATCAAAGAAAATTTACAAATGACTCAATTACAAAATATTATCGTTTTAAACAGATATGATGTAGAAGGAATCACAGACGAAAATTTTGAAAAGGCAAAAGGAACAATATTTTCAGAACCACAAGTAGATGAAACATATGAAGAAACATACCAATTTTCAAAAGAAGATAGTGTGTTTGGAATTGAATTTTTACCTGGTCAATTTGATCAAAGAGCAAATTCCTTAGAAGAATGTTTGCAAATTGTTGCAGGTGGAAATAGACCTATAGCAAAATCAGCAAAAATTTATATATTACAAGGAAACTTAACTTCAAATGATGTAGAAAAGATAAAAAAATATATAATAAATCCAGTAGATTCTAGAGAATGTAGTTTAGACAAACCAACAAACTTAGAGCAAAAGATGCAAGAACCAGCAGATGTTGCCATTATAGAAGGATTCAAAAATATGACAGATGAAGATGCAGAAAAATTCTATAAAAAATACGGGTTTGCCATGGATTTAGCAGATTTAAAATTTTGCCAAAAATATTTCCGTGATGTTGAAAAAAGAGATCCAACAATGACAGAAATGAAAATGATAGATACATATTGGTCAGACCATTGTAGACATACAACATTTTTAACAAAACTAGAAATATTGGATATAAAATGGGAATTACTAAATAAAATTTATGAACAATATTTACATGGGAGAGACCTTGTATATGAAAACCGTAAAGCAAAAGATATTTGTTTGATGGATATTGCAACAATTGCAGTAAAAGAATTAAAAAAAGCAGGATATTTAACTAATTTAGATGAATCAGAAGAAATAAATGCTTGCAGCTTTAAAGCAGAAATATTAGTAGATGGAAAACCAGAAGAATATTTAATTATGTTTAAAAATGAAACACATAATCATCCAACAGAAATAGAGCCTTTTGGAGGAGCTGCAACTTGCTTGGGTGGCGCAATCCGTGACCCACTATCAGGAAGAGTATATGTTTATCAAGCTATGAGAGTAACTGGATGTGGTGACCCAAGAAAAACTGTAGAAGAAACACTTCCAAACAAATTACCACAACGTAAACTAACAAATGAAGCAGCAAGAGGATATAGTTCTTATGGAAATCAAATCGGTTTAGCAACAGGACAAGTAGTAGAACTTTATCATCCAAGATATGTAGCAAAAAGATTAGAGATTGGTGCATTAGTAGGTGCAGGACCAAAGGAAAATGTTGTGCGTAAAAGACCAATTCCAAGTGATGTTATAATTTTATTAGGAGGAAAAACAGGAAGAGATGGATGTGGAGGAGCAACAGGCTCTTCAAAAGCACATACAAGTGAATCACTAACAACATGTGGAGCAGAAGTACAAAAAGGAAATGCACCAGAAGAAAGAAAAATACAAAGACTATTTAGAAATCCAGAAGTAACAAAATTAATAAAAAGATGCAATGACTTTGGAGCAGGTGGTGTATCTGTAGCAATTGGAGAACTTGCTGATGGATTAGAAATTAATTTAGATAAAGTACCAAAAAAATATGAAGGATTAGACGGAACGGAACTTGCAATATCAGAATCACAAGAAAGAATGGCAGTAGTAATAGAGGAAAAAGACATAGAAAAATTCCAAGAACTTGCATCATCAGAAAACATAGAATCAACAGTAGTAGCAAAAGTAACAAAAGAAGCAAGAATGAAAATGTACTGGAGAGGAAAATTAATAGTAGACCTATCAAGAGAATTCCTAAACACAAACGGAACTGTAAAAAAAGCAAACGCAAAAATAGAAAAACCAGAAGGCCTAGAAAACTATTTTTGTGGAAAAAGGGGCCAGGCCCCTTTTTCCCTAAAAAGCTCAAACTGCATAAAAACAAACGGAGAAAATTGCAATAAAGTAGAGTTTTGGAAAAGTGTAGTATCAGATTTGAATTGTTGTTCACAAAAAGGTTTGGTGGAAAGATTTGATAGCACAATAGGTGCAGGAACAGTACTTATGCCATTTGGAGGAAAATATCAACTTACTCCAACTGAAGCAATGTGTGCAAGAATTCCAACAGCCCATGGATATACAAATTCAGGAACAATAATGTCATTTGGATATGATCCATATCTTTCAGAAATAAGCCCATTCCATGGAGCAGTATTTGCAGTAATTGATTCACTTACCAAATATGTAGCAGTTGGAGGAGACTATAAAAAAGCATGGTTCACATTCCAAGAGTATTTTGAAAAATTAAGAAATGAGCCTTCAAGATGGGGAAAACCTTTAGCAGCACTTCTTGGAGCATATTTAGTACAAGAAAAATTGAGCCTTGCATCAATTGGTGGAAAGGACTCTATGTCTGGTTCATATAATGAATTAGATGTACCACCAACACTTACATCGTTTTGTATTCGGAGTAGTAGATACTAATAAAGTTGTATCAAATGAATTTAAAAAATCAGGTTCAAAAGTATATATATTAAAAACTAAATATACAGAAGAATTAATACCAGATTTTGAAGACTTAAAAGAAAATTATGAAATAATACATAAATAAAAAAAAGGAAAAGCAATATCAGTTGCTACAATTAGGCAATATGGAATAGCAGATACTTTAAGCAAAATGTGCTTTGGTAATAAAATAGGATTTGAATTTAAAACAGAAAAATGTTTATTTAAACCACGTTATGGATCTTTCATAATAGAGGCGGAAGAAGAAATAAATATAGATAAATTAGAGCTTTTAGGAAATACAATTAAAGAAAAAGAAATAAGAATATCAGAAAATGAAACACTTGATTTAGAAGAACTTATAAAAATATGGGAAGAACCATTAGAAAAAGTATTTCCAACCAAATGCAAAAATCGGTGCTCACGAAAATTCAAATAAAATAGAAAATATTTTATATGCAGGGGCGGATGCCTCTGCCTGCCCGCAACAAGTGGCAAGTACAAATTGTAATATTAGAATAGCAAAACCAAAAGTATTCATACCAGTATTTCCGGGAACAAACTGTGAATACGATTTAGCTAAAGCATTTATAGATGCAGGAGCAGACCCAAAA
>CANRBU010000051.1 GCA_947628925.1 uncultured Clostridia bacterium
ACTTTTGAAAAATTTGTTGCAACTGGTCCGTGGGCATAAAACAGAAATATGTACATTTGAATTTATTTTCTTTAATTCTTCTCTAATTCCTTCTGATAGACGTACTACATATGCCTTTGTTGCATAATATGTACTCATTAGTGGTCCTGGCAAAAAGCCTGCTATTGATGCCACATTTAAAATTTGTCCTTTATTTTTTTCTTGGAACTTTTTTAGATATAATTTTGTTAAAATATGATATGCCGTTATGTTTGTATTTATCATTTTGATTTCTTTTTCTAAATCAGTTTCTATAAACTGTCCGCAGTCTCCAAAACCTGCATTATTTATTAATAAATCTATATCAGATGCTTGTTCATATGTTTTTTTGCATGTTTCTACATCTGATAAATCTGCCACTATAATTTGCGTGTTTTTACCAATTTCCTTTGCCGCTTCTTCTAGTTTTTGTTCATCTCTAGCAACTAAAATTAATTCATACCCTTTTTCACTTAAAACTTTTGCCATATCTTTCCCCATTCCTGATGAGGCTCCTGTGATTAATGCTTTCATATATATCACTTTCCCTTCTATCTTTTAATTTAGCGAAAAAAGAAGCTTTTCCTGCTTCTTTTAACTCTTTTTATTAAATTTATTTAATATTTTACCTACAAAATGCACTATGTTTGTTGCATTTTTATTTGCTATTTCCTTTCCTATTGCCTTTCCTCCTACAGTAATACTAGATACAAGTGCACTTAATACGAATTGTAAACTAAAATCAATGTTTAGTTGTTGTGTTATTTTAACAGCAATTAATGCACTAATTGCACCACTTAAAACACCACAAATATCACCTATAACATCTGCACAAATATTAGCAACTTTTGGTGCATTTTTTATAAGTTTTAGTGAATCTTTTGAGCCTTCCACTTTTTTAGTAGCTTTTGCATGGAATTCTTCTTCATTTGCAACTGTTACAGCCACACCAATGATATCAAAAAAAATTCCTATAAAAATAACTACTATTAAAACAATACATGCTGGCAATATTCCTAAGTTTGCTACTCCATTAGTTGATATATAAGAAAAAACTACTGATAAGACGAAAGTCAACGCAAATACTTGTATAAACCATTTTGTAGTTGTATATTCTTGCGAATTTTTCTCCATATTTTATTACATTCCTTTCTAAGACAATTTGGTTGGAAAAGAATTATCTATAAAAACCATAAACGCCCTGTTAGTGGGCGTTGTTTTTGTTTTAGATGGTAAAAGTCTAAGTAAATTTTACAGTTTAGGTCTGGTCGAATTTCTCTGCTTTCCACTTAGCATTACTGCTAGAGCCGTTTCCGTTTAAAGGAAGCATTCATATTCTAAAATGAATACCAGATTGCCACTTAAATCTGTACCTTAATCCCTAGACTTCTATGCTTTTGATTAAAGCAAACATTCTAGAAGTTTTCCTTCACATACTCTCTTGTTTTACTAGTCTTTTTTGCAAATGAAATTTCATAACCTATGATATTATTTGGCCAAAATAAATATCGTTTACATGGTTAATCCCAATACATTCACTCGAGACAGGCTACTCTATGTATTTCGTGTCTTGGCACTCAACATAGGTTTTACTTAAACTATGTTTGTTTAAGCCTCCGCGAAAATAGGGGATCTTATACATGCCATTATATAATACCCTAATTTCTTTACTCCCTGTATTCACACAAAACTGGCATTTCGCGCAAACACAAGAAACTTCAACGATATGCCCTTTAGTGGATTTTTAGCCCCACCCTCATAAAACAAAGTATGACTAGAATAATGCACCATCAATTTATAGTATACCATTTTTGGTAAATTATTCCAAATATTGTTTTTGTTTATTTTTGCCTTTACTTTTTTTGTTATTCCTTTTTTTAGCTGTTTTCTCTGTTTTTCTCTTTATTTCTCGTATTTTCAGGTTTATTTCAAGTGTTTTTTTACTTCTGCATAAATTTCTTCGTGTATATCCTCTATTGTTCTTATTTTTTCATCTTTTACACATTGTACTTCATACCAATTATATTTTTTAGATAGTTTCAAAGCTTCATTATATGCATCTTTTAAATGTTCAGGATTTCTTTCATGTATATCTTTTTTCTCTTCGTTTGTAATTTTGTTTTTTCTGTTTTCCATTAATTTCATCGCATATTCAGTTGGCATATTTAAAAATATAACTTGAGTTGGGATTGGCAAACCATATAAATTGAATTCAAAGTCCCACAACCAATCTAAAAATTTTTTTCTCTCTTCATCATCTTTTATTTTCCCTGCTTGATGTACCATGTTTGATGTTGTATATCTATCTACTAAGATGATTCCACCTTTTTTATAATATTCACTATATTCTTTTTTAAAAGTAATATATCTATCTGCTGCATAAAATGTTGATGCAATATATGGGCTAATTTCTTTTGGATTTTCAGCTAATTCGCCATTTAAATAAATTTTTACTAATTCCGAACTTTTACTGTCATAATTAGGAAAAGCTACACTTTTATATGGAATTCCTTCTTTATCAAATCTTTCTTTTAATTTTTGCAATTGTGTTTGTTTTCCACTAGAATCTGTTCCTTCAATAACAAACAATTTTCCCATTTTTATCACATTCCTTTCTACTGCAATATATTTTTGATATTTTTTCGTTTGTTCGCTATAAATTTATATTTTTTTATAGTATAATTATACTATTATTAGAAAAAAAGTCAATTCAAAGAGGTGATTTTATGCCAAATAATCAAATAGAAAGTTTTGAAAAGTATGCAGCTACCCCATCTAATGAAAAATGGGAAAATATGATTTCTCGTAAAATTCCGTTATATGAGAGAAGCACTGATTTACGTGATACTTTTGAACGTGATGGCACACGTATTTTGCACTCAACTGCTTACCGACGTTTAAAACATAAAACTCAAGTTTTTTTCTCACCTAACAATGACCATATTTGTACACGTATTGAACATGTTATGCATGTAGAATCAATCAGTCACACTATCGCTAGAGCCTTAGGTTTGAATACCTCATTAACACATTCTATTGCTCTTGGTCATGATTTGGGTCATAGTCCTTTTGGACATTCTGGTGAAAAAATTTTATCATCAATTTCAATGCGTGATATTGGTGTTCCTTTTTGGCATGAAAAAAATGGCTTAGATTTTGTTGATTATATTGAATTATTAGAAGATAAAGATGGGAACAAACAAAATTTAAATTTAACTTATGCTGTTCGTGATGGTATTATTTCACATTGTGGTGAAATTGATGAAGTTTCTATTAGACCTAGAAATGATTTTATTGATTTAGCTGAGTATTCACATCCAAATCAGTTTGCACCATATACTTGGGAAGGTTGCGTTGTAAAAATTGCTGATAAAATTTCTTATATTTTGCGTGATATTGAAGATGCTATTACAGTTGGTATTTTAGATGGTGAATTAAAAGAATTATACGACTTAGTTGGCTTAGATTTTACGCATAGCTTGAATAATACAAATTTTATACATGATCTAATTTATGATTTATGCACACATTCTTCACCTGATAATGGTTTGTGCTTTTCAGAGAATTCTCTTCATTTATTAAATGAAATTAAAGCATTCAATTACCGCAATATCTATTTCTCAGCTAGAGTACAAGCTTCTACTCGTTATTTTGAAGTTATTTTAACTGAAATTTATTCATTATTAAAATCTACATATTCTAGTGATAATTTAATAAAAAATTTGGAAAGTTTTTGCAATGTTTATCCTAGATTAGGCAATAGCTTCTTAGATTTTTTGAAACAGTATTATCCAATTGAAAACCGCGGTAACTTACAAAATTCCGTACTATTTTCTTTTGGCAATGAATCTGATTTTTGCCGTTGTATTTTATATTATATTTCTGGTATGACAGACCATTTTGCAATAGAGGTATATCAAGAAATTATTGGTTTTTAACTAAATTTTTTGGCATAAAAAAGAACTCAATTTATTAAACTTTTGTCTAATAAATTGAGTTCATATTTTTTTATGATTTATGTTTTTTCCATCCATTTTTTCCCATCAACAATTCTTGCTACTACCATAGATGATACTGTATCTCCTGTTACATTTAGCATTGTTGCTGGTGCATCAATAATGGTTGCTATCATTGTTAAAATTGGTAATGCTGCTACTGGATACCCCATCATTGTTATAATTAACATTTCTGAAATTGTGCCTCCACCTATTGGTACTGCTGTAACTAGCAAGTTTGCTAATAGAGCTATTCCTAGTACTCCTAGAACATCTCCTGCTGTTGCTAAACTTGTTCCAAATAGGCATACTAAAAACATAATTTTAAACATAGATCCTATTATTGAACCATCTTTATGGAAGCTTGTTCCTAGTGGTATTGTGGTTTCTGATATATCTTCTGAAACTCCCATTTTTTTGCTACATTCAATATTAACTGGTATAGATGCTGCACTTGAACATGTTGCAAGTGCTGTTATAGTTGATGGTAATACATGTTGCCAAAAACGTTTTATTCCTTCTGTTCCCCCTGCTATCCATGCATAAAATGTGTAAACAATAAAATAAAATGCAACTGCTACAACTGTGTAAATAATAAATGTTTTTAGGTATCCTACTGCAATAGATGCTCCAAAGCTACCTACAAATGCGGCAAAATAACAACCTAGCCCTATTGGTGCATAATACATAATGATTTTTACAATATTTTCTACAACAGTATTGGCTGATTCTATTAGTTCTTTTACTGGTTTTGCCTTATCTCCTGCCATATTAACTGCAATTCCAAATATAATAGAAAAAATTAGTAGTGCTATTATGTTGTCTTTTGATAGTAGTTTTGAGAAGTCATTTACTGTTAAAAGGTTGACTGTTCTTTCTGCTATTGTCATTTCTTCAGTTTCTGATGTTTCTTCTTCACTTTCCACTTCTAAGCTTTGTTTTATTGTTTCTCCATCTTCTGTGTCAACTAGTTTTACAAAGTATGTACTTGCAAAACCTATTAAAACTGCAATAATTGAAGTTACAACAAATACAACTATAATCGTAATTATGATTTTGCTTAGTCTTTTAGGGGTTTTCATTTTTGTGATTGAGTTTGTTATTGTTAAGAAAATAAGTGGAATAATGATTACCAATAATAGGTTGATGAAGATGTCACCTAATGGTTTTAAGATAGCTGCTTTTTCTTGGAATACGATTCCAACAATTGTGCCAACAATGATTGCAGCCAAAAGTATCAATGTTGACTTGTAATTTGAGAAAATTTTTTTCATAATACTACCTCTTTTCTAACGAAAGGCAACTAAAAATATAATTATATTTCTAGGATTTGTTTCATTATATACAAATTTTTTTTACTTTTCAAGACTTTTTTATAGATTTTTGTTTATATCTTGTTTTTCACCTTTGCTTCTCCTAGTCATTTTTGCTTTTTTGTATTTTTCTGTTTTGCCTTTTGAATACTTCGTATATTACAAATGCTAAAATAAGAGTTGAAATTATGCATAATATAATTTCCCCTATAATCTGATTTTGCATGGCAACCTCCTTTATTGAAGTATATGCCATGCAAATTGTTTATATGTTTTTTAGTTAAATAAATTATTGATATAGTCAGATTTTCATGTAAGTTAGTTTGCTCCTTTACTTGAATTACATGTTGCACACATAAATTGTGCATTCTCCAAAGTTGTACGTCCTCCTAATTTATGTGGAATAATATGGTCTACTTGCATATCTTTATATTCATATAGCTTACCACATTTAGGACATCTGATTTTATTTTCTTCAATTTTTCCTTTTGCCTCATATAATTTATATAAATCTTCTTTATCTTGCTCTGTATATAATCTCTTTGGATCTAAAGAAACATAACCACATTCTAATTCAAATATATTATAAATAATTATTTTTAAATTATTGCCAGTTATTTTTGTATATAAATTTTCAGCATAAAATGATTTTAAGTCCTTTTTTATATTTTCTAGTTGAGATAAATATGTTGCATACTTATCTTTATCTGCTAGTATTTCTCTTAAAATTCCATAATATATATCTACTTTTCCTGGTTCTGGTAATTTACTGCATTCAACTAATATACTCTTCATATTTTGATTATAAAAAAGTTGTCCAGATTCATCTCTATGTTCCTGTACATATTCTTTAATTTTGTTTGCACTTCCAAAATGGATATTTAAAAGTTTATAACATCCAGCATATCTAGCTTTAGTAGGAATAGCTTTGTCTCTAAAATTAAATTCCGGTTGGATTTCAACATTATTTGGATTTTGTATTTCCTCTTTAAATAAATTTAAAAAATTACCATAATATGAACCTTGAAGCAATTCCCAATTGTTTAAACTTTCAGCAGATGTATTTAAGATTTCAAACAATTCATGTTTAAAATGTTCTTCTTCTCTATTTCCACTCATTATTATAAATGGAACTTCATATTCATTAAACCTTTTTTTATCATTTTCACTTATTTGTGAATAATATTTTTGAGTATTACCAATATAATTAATCTGTAAATTTCCACTTCTAAATAAGAAAATACTTGTTAATCTTTGCTTCCCATCTATAACATCATATGTATCATCCTCAATATTTTTCCATAATACAATCGAAGGAATTGCAAAATCCTTTAAGATACTTTCAATAACAGCTGCCTGTTTATCAGTTGAATATATAACTCCTCTTTGATATTCAATATTTACTTTTATAACCGTTTCTGGTAATGTTTCTAATGTGGCTGGATTAAGTTTTATTTTTTCAATTATCTCCTCTACAGTCCAAGTTGTTACTTCTCTTTTCATTTTTTAATTCACCTTTCCCTTTCCATGCTTTACTTTTTTATTAGAAGTATTTTTAAATAATTTTCTATTCCATACATCCATATATGGTTTATCCTTTAATTCTTCTTTTGCCCATGTAATAACATCATTATAATCATAATATTTTCTATTTTTTAGTATTTCTTTATTTCTTATAAGTATTTTACAGAAAGGTGCTTTATGAGGATTTTTTAAGTCTACAGTTGTATATAACACAATTTTTGATGATGCAACTCCTGCTGTTGTTTTATTCTTTGAATAGATTCCTCCTGTATTATTTGTTCGAATCATGTCTGTTGTATATCCTTCTTTTTCTTTGTCTATAAATCCTTCTATATTTGATAATTGATCTGCTCCTTGTCCCAGTCCTATTAGCTCAAACTGCTCTGAATGTAAATCTTTTAAGAACGTAGCTGGTACTGCTATTATACCACTATAGTCATATGGTATATCATTTATTGAAACTGCATTAATAGCTTCAAAATTCCAATATGGTAAAAATTCATCTGGATGATCTTTCCAACTTTTAGAAAGTGTTCTTTTAGGTTTATGTTTATTAACATCTAAATTAGTTAACCATACACTTGGAAGATAGGAATTTATTATGTTTCCGTCTTTATCTTCATATTTACTTGGCTCAGTGTATCCACACCAAAAAGATTTATTTTTAAAATATGGAAATGAAAAAGTATTTGTTAGAATAGATAGCGGTGCTAAGAAAATAAATAGTCCACCTTGTTCACCAAATTTTACAATTTTTTCTATCCATTCCTCCATTTGACTGAATGGTGGATTAGTGATTATTACATCAAACATATCAAATGGTGCATCCTGAAATCTCATTCCTTCGTTCGTTAATGCATCAAATCCACTTATATAAATATCTTTTATACCAAAATCTTCTTTATGTTCTGTTAAATATGCCACAAACTGACAATTTCTTGGTCCATTATCTCTTTCTTCATCAGTAAATAATTCAGGAACAACTTTATAAATTGTAACCTCATCATCCATTCCAATTTTTAATTGTCCATTTGGAAGCTCTACTTTCTTTATTTCCTTTTTTATATATGGTAATGTTGCATCATAATCACAGGGTAAATAGATTGTTTTGTCTTTAAAATATCCATCATATCCATACCATTTTAATTCATTTATTATTGTTTGAGCTGGAGTATAAAATTCATCATTTATTCCTTTTTTCACATTTATTCACCTCTTTTTTACATTTTATTTATATCATATATTTTGATTAAACACAAGAAAATAATAAATTTTTGTAATTCTTTCTGTGAAGGTTAGTCAAACGACTTTGTCAAGTAAAGTGTGTAATTTTTTTTTATTTTTTTTGGTTGCCATTTAATTTTACAAAAAATATGTTATTT
>CANRBU010000052.1 GCA_947628925.1 uncultured Clostridia bacterium
TTTCCAATCATAGAATGTTCACTAGTACCAATTAAATATAAATCTTCTCCTTCAATTTTATACATCATAGCATCTAATTCTTCAAAACTCATAACACCTGTAACAACATCTGAACGTATCATATAAGGTGGGATGCAATAAGTAAAGCCTTTATTAATCATAAAATCTCTTGCATAAGTTAAAACAGCAGAATGTAATCTTGCAACATCACCTAAAAGATAGTAAAAGCCTTGTCCACTAACACGTCTAGCACTATCTAAATCTAAACCACCTAAATTCTCTAAGATTTCTCCGTGAAATGGAATTTCATAATCTGGAACTACAGGGTCACCAAATTTTTGAAGTTCAACATTTTCACTATCATCTTTTCCAATAGGAACAGAAGGATGAATAATGTTTGGAATTTTCATCATCCTAGTTTGAATTTCTTGTGAATATGTGTTTTCTAAAGCTTCGTTTTCTTCTAATTTTTTATTTAATTCTTGAACTTGTGCTTTTATTTCTTCTGCTTCAGCTTTTTTGCCAGATTTCATTAAATCACCAATTTGATTACTCAAATTTTTTCTTTCTGCACGCATATTATCACCATCAAGCTTAGCTTTGCGACTTTTGCTATCAAGTTCAATTACTTCATCAACTAATTTTAATTTGTGGTCTTGGAATTTCTTTTTCATATTTTCTTTAACCACATCAGGATTTTCTCTTAAAAATTTAATATCTATCATAATTTTTCCTTCCTAACTTAAATAATTTTTTTCAATTTCATCAACTAAAGCAAAACGCACCTTTTGACCAAATTTATTATCAGGTCTATCAACAGGCACTTGCTCTAAAAACATTTTTTCAGGTCTTACCCAAATAGTACGACCATCTTCTCTATTATATAAAGGTTTATATACAACCATTCTTTCCTTAGTCTCCGAGTCATATGCAATATTTTCAACAAAATAATAATTTCCTTTAAAATGGCGGTAAACTCTACCAATTTTAACTTCGTCCATCTTTATCACAATCCTTCCCAAAGTACAAATTTAAATATATGCCTATTATATACTATTTTTAAATAAATATCAACAAAATGGAAAAAATATATGAGGGAGATGGCAAAAAATGATGTTTTATGAATTTGTTAAATTTATTATATATACAGGCATAATAGTTGGAATCTCAAAATATATTTTAGTTTCAACACTTAGAAAATTAGCCGAAAACCTTAATTTAAAAGCAAAAACAGTAGGCAATATAGCAGGTATGGCAACATCTATACCTGAATTATTGACAGTAGTCATTTCTAGTACAAAGGGAATGGCACAAACTGGAATTTATAATATTTTAAGTTCAAACATTATTAATTTTTTGCAATATATAGCATCAATTATTTTTAACAAGAACAAAAACACTTTGCAAAATTTAGCTCTTAAAATTGATTTGATTTTGGTCATATTAACAATTTTGATTCCAATAGCAATGGAAACAATAGGAATAGGTCTAGATTTATATGTTATTCCTATTTTTATTTTACTATATTTATTATTTAATTACATTAACAATAACACACACAAGTTGTATCTACAAAAAGAAGAAACAATGTTAGAAAAGAAAATTGAGCAAGAAGAAGATATAGAAAAAGGAAATACTAGAAAAACAGTTTTGTATATTGCTATTTTAGTATTTGCAGGAATTTTATTGTTTGTTACTGGAGATTTATTAGGTAAAACTATAGAAAGCCTAGCAAAAGAATTTAAAATTTCTCAAACAATAATAGGAATATTACTTGGAATTACAACAAGTATACCAGAATTAATTACTTTTTTTGAATCACAAAAACATTATCATGGAAAAAAAGGTGAAATATTAGGAGTAGTAGAAGCTACTAATAATTTATTAACTTCTAATTTATTAAATTTATTTATCATTCAAACAATAGGAATCATAATATTGGCAATTATTACTTGACAAAAAAGTGTTAAAAAAATATAATGGACAAAAAGTTTGAAAGGAATGTACGAGGCATGAAAAAGATATTAAAAATCAGCATATTATTTATAATAATTATAGCATTGTGTGTATTAGCATATTTCCTTTTTATAGATATAAAATCAGAAGTTCCAAAAAATTTTGAAGATAATTATAATATTAAAATAGAAAAATATAGTGATAGAGATGTATTTATTATTTCTGAAAAACCGGAGAAAGATACATATATACTATATTTCCACGGTGGTTCGTATATGGCAGAGATGTCAGATGCACATTGGAATTTTTTAGATAGAATTATGCAAGAAACAGGAAGTACAGTAATAGTACCAGATTATCCACTAGCACCAGTATATAATTATAAAGATGTTTTTGAGATGGTTTTACCAATGTACCAAGAATTGATAAAAACAATTCCACCAGAAAAAATCATAATGATGGGGGACTCAGCAGGTGGAGGCCTAGCACTAGCACTTGAAGAAAAATTGGGAGAAGAGGGGATAGAACTTCCAAACAAGTTGATATTACTTTCACCATGGCTAGATGTTACAATGTCAAATCCACAAATTGACGAAGTACAAAAGCATGATAAAAATTTAAATAAAGAAACTTTAAAAATGGCAGGAATAGCGTACTCAGGAATGGATGGGGAGGATAATTATTTAGTAAACCCAATTAATGGTCCTTTAGATGAATTAAAAAATATAACTGTGTATACAGGTACATATGATATATTAAATCCAGATGTGCATTTATTAGAAAGAAAAGCAAAAGAAGTAGGCATAGATGTTGAAATAAAGGAATATGAAAAAGCAGAACATATTTGGATGATAACACAAAATAATGAGTTATCAAATCAAGTTTTTTCAGATATAATTACAAAAATACTTGACAAATAAAAAAAGTGTGATATAATAGTAACGTTACAAGAAGAAGGCATCAAACTTCTCACCTTATCCACAGGAAAAAGGTTAAAAGATTTAATTAGATTATTCTTTTAGTAGTTTGATGGATTGGCTTGTAACAAACAAGTCAATTTATTTTTTTAGAAAATTGATGTAGATAATATGTGGAGGTGTTTTACAATCAAACAAGAGTTACCAATTAATGACCAAATTAGGGAAAAAGAAGTTCAATTAATAGGAGAAAATGGGGAAAAACTAGGAGTGATGTCAACAAGAGAAGCTCTAGAATTAGCAGGAGAAAAGAATTTAGATCTTGTGCTAGTATCACCAAACAGTAAGCCAGTAGTTTGCAAAATAATGAACTATGGAAAATACAAATTTGAGCAAGCTAAAAAAGAAAAAGAAGCAAAGAAAAAACAAAAAGTCTTAGAAGTAAAAGAATTACGTGTTACTCCAAATATTGAAGAACATGACTTTGGTTTTAAAGCAAAAAATGCTAGAAAATTTTTAGAGGCTGGAAACAAAGTAAAAATAACACTTCGCTTTAGAGGTAGAGAAGTGAATAATGTAAAATCAGGTGAAATTGTACTAGATAAATTCATACAAGAACTTGAAGACATTAGTGTTGTTGAAAAACAACCAAAACTAGAAGGTAGAAACATGTTTACAATTTTAGCAAAAAAAGCATAATTAAAAACGAAAGGGAGGAAAGAACAATGGCAAAATTAAAAACTAATAAAGCTGCTAGCAAAAGATATGGATTAACAGCAACAGGAAAAGTTAAAAGAACAAAAGCAAATAGAAGACATTTACTTGCAAACAAAACAAGTAGACAAAGAAAATCAGGAAAAGTACAAAATGCTTATGCTGATAAATCATGTGAAAAAACAATCAAAAAACTACTACCATATGGTGGATAATCGAATAAGGAAGGTGAATAAAAATGGCAAGAGTAAAAACAGCTAGAACAACAAGAGCAAGACATAAAAAAATATTAAAACAAGCAAAAGGATATTATGGTGCAAAACATTATCGTTTTAGAAATGCAAACCAAGCAGTTTTAAAATCACTATCATATTCTTATGTAGGAAGAAAAGATAAAAAAAGTAATTTTAGAAAACTATGGATTGCTAGAATTAATGCAGCAGCAAGAATGAATGGTACAACATATAGCAAATTAATAGCAGGTCTAAAAAAAGCTAATGTAACAATAAATAGAAAAATGCTTGCAGAATTAGCAATATCTGATCCAAAAGCATTTACAGAAATTGCAGAAGTTGCAAAAAAAGCATAAATATATTTCAAAAAAAACTCCAATTCGGAGTTTTTTTATTGCTTTTTCATTTTTGGCTTTGAAATTAAAGATGCTATATAACCGAAAAACACAGCAGCAGCAATTCCACCAGCACAAGCTTTTACACCACCAGTAAAGGCACCAACAATGCCAGATTGCTCAACACCTTCAATTGCACCTTTAGCCAAATTATACCCAAAACCAGTTAGAGGAACAGTAGCACCTGAACCTGCAAAATCAACTAAATATTTGTAAATACCTAGACCACCAAGAATAGCTCCAGTGGTAACGAAAATAACCAAAATCCTAGCAGGAGTTAATTTAGTTTTATCAATTAAAATTTGACCGATTACACAAATAACTCCACCAACAACAAAGCATTTTATAAGTGTCATAAGGCTAAAAACTTGACTCCAATCAATATCCATTTATATCACCTTTCCTTATTATTTTTAAAAATTATACTTCAATACTAATTGCATGAGCAATACCTGGGATGCTTTCACCTTGTTGAGAAGTTGTTGAATTTGTTAAAGCACCTGTTGCAACAAGTAATAATTTTTTAATTTTCTTTTCTTGTAATTGTTTAAATAAATATCCAGAAAAAACAGTTCCACAACAAGCACAGCCACTTCCACCAGAATGAGTATCTTGTGAAGCTTTATCAAAAATTAATACACCACAATCATTATAATTTGATTTAACATCATACCCTTGTGAACGTAAAATATCAATTGCAATATCTTTTCCAATATAGCCTAAATCACCACTAATAATAGCATCATAATAACTAGGCTTTCTTCCAGTATCTAAAAAATGTGCAATTACAGTATCTGCAAAAGCAGGTGCCATAGCAGAACCCATGTTGTTTGCATCTTTAATTCCCATATCTACAATTTTTCCCGGTGTAACACAAGTTACAAAAGGACCTTGACCAGATTTTGTTAAAATTGTAGCACCTGAACCAGTTACAGTCCATTGTGAAGTAGGAGGACGTTGATTTCCTAACTCTAAAGGAAAACGGAATTGTTTTTCAGCACTACAAAAATGGCTAGAAGTAGCACATAGCACATTATTTGCAAAACTTTCTATACAAATACTCCCAAGAGCAATTGATTCTACAAATGTAGAACAAGCACCAAAAACACCAAAAAAGGGTATGTTTAATTCACGAAGTCCAAAACTAGAAGAAATACATTGGTTCAATAAATCACCAGCAAAACAGCAATCAATTTGGCTTGAAGGAATACCTGATTTACTAATAACTGTATTTACAGTTTCTTTGATAATTTTACTTTCAGCTTTTTCCCAAGTTTTTTCACCCCAAAATTCATCATCTAAAGTTTGGTCAAAATATTTTGCGAGTGGACCTTGAGCCTCTTTTGGCCCTACAATACTGGCACATTCTAAAATTGTAGGAGGAGCATCAAATTGAATAGTTTGTTTACCTAATTTTTTCAAAAAATCATCTCCAATCAATATAAATTATACTAATGTTATATTTTGTGTATTAAATATCAAATATATAAGACCAACTAAAATAGAAGCAGAGATACCAAAAACCAATACTGGACCTGCAACTGTGAACATTTTGCCACCAACACCCATAACATATCCTTCAGATTTGTATTCCATTGCAGGTGATACAATTGAATTTGCAAAACCAGTAATAGGAACTAAAGAACCAGCACCTGCGAATTTTCCAATTTTGTTAAAAATGTTTAAACCTGTTAAAAAAGCAGAGATTCCAATTAAAATGATAGAAACAATTGTGCCAGACATTGTTGTATCACATCCACGTGCTTTACAAATATTTGCAATAATTTGTCCAATAGTACAAATTAAACCACCAACCCAAAATGCATTAAAACAATTTTTCCAAATAGGTGAATTAGGTGATTTTTTATCAACATATTGTTGATATTTCTGCTTACTTTCTAGAGGATTAGCAGAATTTGCGTTCATAAAAATCAATCCTTTCTCATTATTCTTCAGATTTTCTATCTAAATCTAAAATAAAACTTAAATCTAAATCAACATAGTATTCACAAATTTTGTCACCATCAATTTTTGCATATTGATTTAAAATTTTTACAGTAGACAAATAATCAATTGTTTTAGAAGCTTCTTCTATAGCTTTTACAATAGCATCTTTCCATGAAGCATCTGAGTTTCCAGTAATGATTAAATGTTTTTCTATTTCCATCTTACACCATTCCTTTCTTAGGCCATAAATCTAGTTGAAAATTCAACTTTGTTAAAAATAGTATTTACAAATTTTGAAGAAATATGCAAAATTGATTTATAAAATTTGCACATAATAAAATAAAAATTGATTGTTTGCAAATTAAATTTTTAATGATATAATACCCTAAAAGGGAGGAAAACTCATTTATGGTAGATAAAACAAGAGAAATAGCTTTGAAAATATTATATAAAATTGATAAAGAAGGTGCATATTCAAATATTGCACTAAATGAAGAATTAGATAAAAATAAACAATTAGACTCGCGAGATGTTGGTCTAATTTCAGAAATTGTATATGGTGTTACAAATTGGAAGCTTTCAATAGATACAATAATTGAAAAATATTCAAAAATAAAAATAAAAAAAATTTCTCCATGGATAATTAATATAATAAGGATGGGAATTTATCAAATTATATGGTTAGACAAAATTCCAAAATCAGCAAGTGTAAATGAAAGTGTAAATTTAGCAAAAAGATACGGACATCAAGCAAGTAGCAATTTTGTAAATGCAATATTAAGAAAAATAACAAAGCATGATTATGAAGAATTGAGTAATATCTCAAATCCGCAAGAAAGATTGTCAAAAGTATATTCTATGCCAATGTGGTTAGTACAAGAATTGTTAAAAGAAAGAAAAAGTTTTGAAGTAGTCCAAGATATTTGCGAAGAGTTAAACAAAAGACCACAAATGAGTATAAGAAGGAATAATTTAAAAATAGGGCAACAAGAATTTGAAACTGAACTAGAAAAAAATAAAATTAAATTTAAAAACAGTAATGTAAACAATGACTTTTATATAATAGAAGGAATTAGAAATATAGAAGGGCTAGAACTCTTCAAAAAAGGCTATTTCACAGTTCAAGATATATCAGCTGGATTATCAGCATATTTATTAAATCCAAAACAGGGCGAAACAATTTTAGATGCTTGTAGTGCGCCTGGAGGAAAAACTACATACTTAGCAGAAATCATGCAAAACAAAGGAAAAATTGAAGCATGGGATATCTACAAACACAGGACAAAACTAGTTGAAGAAAATGCTAAAAGGCTAGGAATTTCAATAATCGACACAAAAGAAAAAGATGCAACAAAATATGATATTGACTATAACCAAAAGTTCGACAAAATTTTGCTAGATGTACCTTGCTTAGGGCTAGGAGTTATTAAAAGAAAACCAGATATAAAATGGCAAAGAAAGCCAGAAGATATAGAAGAAATAACAAAAATACAAAAAGAAATTTTAGAAACATGTTCAAACTATTTAAAGCCTAGAGGGATAATGGTATATTCAACTTGTAGTATCTTAAAAAAGGAAAATCAAGATGTAATAAAACATTTTTTAAAACAGCATAAAGAATTTAAAATAATTGAACAAAAAAAATTCACAGAAAATTTACAAACTGAAAAAAATCAAGAAAAAAACTCACAAGAAAAAAACGACGGAATGCTTGAAATTTTACCAAAAAGAGACCAAGATGGATTCTTTATTTGCACAGTACAAAAAATATAATATTACACGTATATTACAATTACATTACATTTTAATTAAAACAGTTGACTTTTTAATAAGAAACGATAAAATATAGATATGAAAAATGAAAATATTTCATCAGAAAGAAAATAAAACAAGTATGTTTTTCTACTAAGTTGTAAATCATAGGTATATAAAGGTAAGGAGCAAAAAATGGCAAGTTGTTTAGGTTTATATATTGAAAATAATTTAATCAAATATGCTAAAGTTTCAAAAGAAAAAGATGAAAAAAAGGTTGAAGCATTTGGTATAAAATTCTATGACAAAATAGAAGA
>CANRBU010000053.1 GCA_947628925.1 uncultured Clostridia bacterium
ACCACATGCAATACATACGTACATATCTTAACACCTCTTTCTTAATTTTCTGGATGCAACTGAAACATATCTTTACTTTCTCCGCAAACAGGACATACCCAATCATCAGGCAATTTATCAAACTCTGTTCCTGGTTCAATTCCTGCCTTTTCGTTTCCTATTTTTGGATTATATATATATCTACATTGCAAACATTCATAACTTTCTTTTCCTGTTCTTTCAGGATAAAAATTTTTATAACCAGCTACAACGGCAATTACAACTATAAATAAGAATGAACATGCTTTCCAAATGCCACTATCTGTTATAATAATTGCAAAGATACCTAGTATAGCACTAATTCCATATAATATGATAACTGCTTGTTTTTGGCTATAACCTTTTGCCAATAATTTATGATGTATGTGACCTTTGTCAGCTTTAAATACTGCTTTAATTGATTTTCCTTTTATTAGCCTTCTAATAATTGCTACAAATGTATCAAAAATAGGCAAACCTAACACAATAAGTGGAAGTACTATAACTGCTGCAGTATAAGTTTTAGCTGAACCTAAAATTGATATTATGGCTAAAGAAAAGCCTAAAAAATTTGTACCTGTATCACCTATAAAAGTTTTAGCTGGTGAAAAATTATATGGTAAAAATCCTACTAATGCACCTGCTAATGCTGTAATCAATACTATTGATAACATTGATGAACCATTTAATACAAATATAATCAACAGAGATATGGCTGAAATTACTGATATTCCTGAGGATAAGCCATCTAAGCCATCTATCAAATTAATTGCATTTGTTACAATTATTACCCACACAGTTGTTAATATAATTGATGTTATTTCATGAACTTCTGGGAAATTCATAAAAGGTAAAGTTACTGCATCTATCCTAATTCCTGATGCAATAACAACTATAGTTGCAATAATTTGCCCTACCAATTTTGTTAATGGTTTTATTGTTTTTATATCATCAATTATGCAAAAAATGGATATTATAATTATTCCAATTAAAAATCCTAATAATTTTTTACCATATTCTTCTTCTCCTGTCAATGAAATAGTGCTTTCCATTGACATTACAATAAGTAAGTAAATAGTTGAAACTAAGAAACCCAGAATAACAGCTGGTCCACCGAACTTTGGTATTGATCTTTTGTGTGTTCTTCTTTCATCTTTTGGTATGTCTACTGCGCCTATTTTTTTAGCTAATTTTATTGTATATGGTGTTGCAACAAATGCAACCACAAATGCAAGTATAAAAGCGATTGCAATATCTCCCCACATGTAAATTCCTCCATACCTATTTCATATTTTCTTTTTCTATTTCTTCAATCATTTTTAACCTTTCTTCATATCTTCCGCCTTTAAAATCTTCTGCTATCCAATTTCTAATTACGCATATTGCATCATTAACTGTAACATAGTCTGCGCCAAGTGTTAGTACATTTATGTCATCATCTGATTTTCCTAATTTTGCAGCTATTTCATTATATGCTGTTGCAGCTCTAACACCTCTAAATTTGTTTGCAACAACAACCATTCCACAACCTGAACGGCAAACTAATATTCCTTTATCTGCTTCACCTTTAGAAACTGCTTCAGCTACTCTTTTTGCATAAATTGGATAATCAGTCCTTTCTTCATTATATGTTCCATAATCTTTATATTCTATTGCCTTTTCATCTAAATATCTCTTAATTTCTTCTTTTAATTTATATCCACCATGATCACTTCCAATTGCTATCATTATCATCATCCCTTCCTTATTTACAAATCAGTTTTTTTCATGTTTAATATATCACAAATACAATATATTTACAAGCGAATTTAAAATTTTTCTGTAAATACTTGCAAAAATAAAAAAAATATGGTAAAATAACCTATGTTATAGTGTAATATATGCGAATGGGAGGTGCTAAACATGCCAAATATTAAGTCAGCTAAAAAGAGAGTTAAAGTAATTGAGAAAAAAACTTTAAGAAATAATATGGTAAAATCTGAGTATAAATCAGCAATAAAAAGCTTTGAGCAAGCATTAGAAGCTGGAAAAATGGATGAAGCTAAAAAACTATTTTCAGAAGCTACAAAAAAAATCGATCAAGCTTGTACAAAAGGTGTTATTGTTAAAAATACCGCTGCTAGAAAAAAATCTAGTTTATCAAAAAAATTAAATTCTGCCATGGCATAGTCATGGTTACATGAAAAAGACCTGTAAAAATTACAGGTCTTTTTGATGGGCTTTGGGTTTACGGGTTACTACTTCAGTTATTCAGGAATCTCATACCCAAGTTTCTCAAGCAATCTAAAAGTTTCTCCTATCTCATCAGAAGAGACCTCCCGAAGAAACATTTTATAAAATTTCTTACTCTGACATATGCCAAAACTTAATGTAGATTTTGACAAATGTTCCTCCATTTGCAATGCAAATGTTATCCGTTCCGTTTCCGTTGGAAATGTAAAACGGATTGACCCCTTAAACAAACAAAACTTCACTTCTTTCATTATGCCTTTTTTCCTCCTGCCTTTTCATTTTATACTCGCCCATCAGATATCGCTATCCAATTTTCATTATACCATGTTTTCTTTCATTTTTCAACCACTTTCCGTTTTTACCTAGAATTTCCATTGTTTTTACTTCTAAAATATGCTACGATTAAATAGGTGATACATATGATAAATAAAATAAAAACTACTTTTTTAAGTTTAGATCAACAAACAAAAAAAATTATAAAAACCGGTATAAAATTTTGTTTTGCAATCTGCATTATTTCTCTAATAATTTTACTTACATATGATTTTGCCTTTGGAAATCCTAATCTTTTTGAAATTGGAATTTTATTATTTAAAATAAGTATGCTTTTTTCTTCTGAATTTTTAATTTGCGGAATTGTTGTTGATTCAATAAAAAAGCATTTAATTTAAAAAAAATTCTATTTTGAATATATAATTCAAAATAGAATTAATTTTTTAATTTTTGTTAATTTCTTCTATAAACATTTTGTTCAACATCTGTGGATTTGCTTGTCCTTTTGTTTGTTTCATTGCTTGGCCTACTAAAAAGCCTAAAGCTTTATCTTTTCCTGCTTTGTAATCAGCAATAGATTGTGGATTTTCTGAAAGTACTTTTAATACTACTTCTTTGATTGCACCTTCATCTGAAATCTGTATCCAACCTTTTTCTTTTATTATTTCTTCTGGATCTCTAGGATTTTCAAATAACTCTACTAACACTTTTTTTGCAATGCTAGAACTAATAGTTCCTTTGTCAATTAAAATTACTAATTTAGCTAATTGATTGCAATCAAAAGGTATTTCAATTGGTTCCATTTCTGTTTCATTTAAAATTTTAGAAATATCTGATATAATCCAGTTATTTACTGCCTTTGGATTATTGCAAATTTCTGATGCTTTTTCAAATAAATCTGCTAGATATTTTGAACTAGATATAATATTTGCATCTTTCTCTGTTAAGTGATATTCTTCCAAATACCTTTGCTTTCTTGTTTCAGGCAATTCTGGTAATTGTTTTTTGATATTTTCAATATATTCATCAGATAGTCTAATTGCTACTAAATCTGGATCAGGAAAATAGCGATAATCTTGCGCATCTTCTTTATCTCTCATAGAAAATGTTTTTCCAGAAACTTCGTCCCAGCGTAAAGTTTCCTGTTCAATTTTTCCTCCATCTTCTAATACATCAATCTGCCTATTTGCTTCATATTCAATAGCTCTCACAATACTTCTAAATGAATTCATATTTTTCATTTCTGTTCTTGTACCAAATTTTGTTTCTCCTTTTTTGCGAACTGAAACATTTACATCTGCCCTTAGTGACCCCTCTTGCATCTTACAATCAGATACTTCAATATATTCTAGTATTGATTTTAATTTCTTTAAATATTGTTCTGCTTCTTGGCTACTGCGTAAATCTGGCTCTGAAACAATCTCGATTAGTGGTACTCCTGCCCTATTTAAATCAACAAGACTTCCACCACCAAATTCATCATGGTTTAGTTTACCTGCATCTTCTTCTATATGAATTCTAAGTAACCTAATCTGCTTTTTTGTCCCATCATCAGCATCAATTTCTACATATCCATGCTCACATAGTGGCTTATCAAACTGAGAAATTTGATACGACTTTGGTAAATCTGGGTAGAAATAATTTTTTCTATCATTTTTGCTGTTTTTTGATATTTCACAATTTGTAGCTAAACCTGCTTTTACTGCATATTCAACAACTTTTTCATTTAACACTGGCAAAGTTCCTGGCATAGCCATACAAATTGGACATGTATGTGTGTTTGGTTCTGCACCAAAACTTGTTGGGCATGAACAAAATATTTTTGTTTTTGTAGATAATTCTGCGTGAACTTCAAGTCCAATCACTGTTTCATAGTCACTCATTTTTTACCATTCCTTTCTGATTTTTAATTCATAATTTTATATGCGAATTTCCAAGCTAAAATCCTTCTGACTGCTGTATCCACTATATCTTTTGAAATTTTCCCACTATTTACTGCTTTTAGCACTTCTTCTTTTTGGGTTTTAAAATCAGAAGATATTATCATATCATTTCCAGCAAGTACTGCTTGCACTGCTGCTTCTCCGTTTTCTACATATGTTTTTACTGCATCCATTGCTAAATCATCTGTCATGATTATTCCTGAGAATCCCAAATCTTCTCTTAAAATTTTGTGTACATTTTCTGATAATGATGCTGGATGATCTTTGTCCATACATTCTACTACATTATGGCTAACTAATATTGTTGGTGCCCCTGCCTCTATACCACTTTTAAATGGTAAAAAGTCTGAATTCTCAAAAGTAGAATATGGTCTTTTGTCAATTGCTACACCTGTATGAGTATCTACATTATTTCCATATCCAGGAAAATGTTTTAGAGTAGATATCATTCCATCATTATTCATTGTTTTTACTAGTTCTGCAACATATGTAGCTGTTTTTTCTGCTCCTCTTCCATATGACCTTGCATAAATAAAGTCTGAACTACTTGTTGGTACATCTGCAACAGGTGTTAAATTCATATTTAATTTTATGCTCTTTAATAAATTAGATTTTTCTGTTGAGTCTTTCAAAATCAAGCCTAGTTGTCCTTGTTTCCACAATGTTTGTGGTGATTGGAATTTTGAACTTCTAAAAGCTTTGTATGCACTGACTCTTACAACAGTTCCACCTTCTTCATCAACACCTAAAATTAATGGTATTTTACTATTACTTTGATTTTTATTTAATTTGTTTACAATAGATGCTTTTGATTCACTTTCAAAGTCTCTGCCAAATAGTATATATCCTCCTGGATTCAATGTTTTTATTTCTTCATTTGCATCTGTTTCTGGATATCTAGCTAAAAACATTTGACCTATTTTTTCTTCTAATGTCATTGACTTCATTTTCTCTTCTGCTTGTGCATAATATGTTTCAAAAAGTTCTACTTTTTTTGGTTCTTCTGGCTTTTCTTGTTCATTTGGCTGTTGTTCTTGCTTATCTTCTACCTTCTCTGTAGTTCCGCGAAACTGCCGTTTGACTAACCTCATTTTGTTTTAATGCTTCTAATTGTTTCTCATCATCTTCCTCAATAAAAATTTCCTTTACAATTAGCGCTCCTGCAATTATTATGAGAATTACTAAAATAATACATAACATTTTTGTTACTTTTGTATTCATATGCTATCTCCCTTCTATTATTTTATAAATTGTGGTTGATAGTTTTCTCTAAATTTTGTTGCTTGTTCAAACGCATAAGCCATATTTAACAATTTTTCTTCTTCAAATTTATTACCAATTAACTGCATTCCTATAGGCATTCCTTCTTTGTTTACACCACAAGGAATAGAGATTCCAGGCAATCCTGCAATATTTACAGATACTGTACAAATATCTGCTAAGTACATTTCCAATGGATTGCTTGATTTTGAACCAATGTCAAATGCTACTGTCGGAGAAGTTGGTATTAAAATAACATCATATTTTTGGAAGCCTTTTTCAAATTCCTTCATAACTAATGTACGAACTTGTTGAGCTTTTTTGTAATATGCATCATAATAACCTGATGATAATACATAAGTTCCTAAAATGATTCTTCTTTTTACTTCTGCTCCAAAGCCTTCACTTCTTGATTTTTTGTATATTTCTTTTAAATTTCCACATTCTTTTGCTCTATATCCATAGCGAATTCCATCAAATCTACCTAAATTTGAGCTTGCTTCTGCACATGCAATTATATAATAAGTAGCTAAAGCATATTGTGCAACATCTAATGAAAATTCTTCTATTTCTGCACCTAGTTCTTTATAAGTTTCTATTGCTTTTTCTAGGCTTTCTTTTACCTCTTGATTAATACCTTCTCCGAAAAATTCTTTTGGTACACCTATCTTTTTCCCTTTTATATCTTTTTTCAAGTTTGCTGTATAATCTTTCTTTTCTTGAACCACAGATGTTGTATCTTTTTCATCATGACCTGCAATCAAATTTAATAAAATTGCTGCATCTTCTACATCTTTTGTAATTGGTCCAATTTGGTCTAAAGATGATGCAAATGCTACTAATCCATATCTAGAAACTAGTCCATATGTTGGTTTTAGTCCAACAACTCCACAAAAACTTGCAGGTAATCTAATTGAACCACCTGTATCACTTCCTAATGCCCATGGTACCATATTTGCAGATACCGCTGCTGCACTTCCACCTGATGAGCCTCCTGGCACTTTGTTCAAATTCCATGGATTTGCTGTCTTTTTAAAATATGAATGTTCTGTTGAACTACCCATTGCAAATTCATCCATATTTAATTTTCCCAAATTAATTATATTTTCTTTTTCTAGTTTCTCTACAACTGTAGCATCATAAGGTGCTACAAAATTTTCAAGCATATGTGAACTACATGTTGTTTTTATTCCTTTTGTACACATATTATCTTTTATTCCTATTGGAATACCTGCATATTTTCCTAGATTTTCACCATTTTCTCTTTTTTGATCTATACTTTTTGCTTGTTCAATTGCGTGGTCTCCCAATGTAGTTACAAAAGCCTTAACATCTCCCTCTTTTTCCTTCATTCTGCCTACATAGCTTTGAGTGATTTGAGTTGCTGTTAATTCTTTATTTTGCAATTTATCTATTAATTCATGAACGGTTAATTCTGTAATTTCCATTTTTTATCACATTCCTTTCTAAGGCACAAATTGGTTGGAAAAGAATTAAATTTTGGCAAGGAAAATTTTGTTAAAAAGGCAAGGGCGCATACTTTTTTGTATGTAACCGCGTTTTTAATGAAATTTGACACAGCCAAAATTGTAATTATTTTTCAACCTTTTCCCCTTTCTTTCTTCTAAAAATGCTGATTATTTTTCAAACTAAGTAATAACCTTTGGAATTTTAAACATATTCAATTCCTTCTCTGGTGCATTTTGTAATAAAGCTTGATTATCTTCAAAAACATGTACTTCATCTTTTCTAAAAACATTTTGAGCTTGATTTGTACCTATTGTTATATCTAAATCTGTTACTGGGGCTTGATTTACGATATTTGCAAAATTTAAAATATCTTGTAGATTTAATAAATATTGATCTACTTCTTCAGAATCAATCTCTAAATCAGCTAAGTTTGCAATGTGTAAAAGTTCTTCTTTACTTACTTGCATAATATCATCTCCTAATTTTATTTTTTCATATTATATAACGAATATGAAAAAAATGCAATGGTTATTTAATTTTTTCATTACTCTAATAATTGCTAGATATAAAATCTTTACAAACAGTTAGTGATGTGATATAATACATTTCGTTAATACTTGTATTAAGAGGTGTACTATGAGCAATCTTACTATACTAACAGAAAATCAAAATTCTATAGATGTATTATTCGATAGAGGAGTACATAGAGCAGCAATAACAGATTTCTCTATTCTTTTAGGAGGATATGTTTCAGACTATTATGTTTATCCATATGGTACTCATTCTTTAAAGGATAGAACTGGTGAGTATTGGACTAGCACAGTTAACTCAAAAGGAAATGCATGTGTAATTACTTCAATGGGTTATTGGACTAGTCACAGTGTTCGTGAGCGCCGTTTTGGAGTTCGTCCAGCTTTACCG
>CANRBU010000054.1 GCA_947628925.1 uncultured Clostridia bacterium
TCTATTACTCCCCATTTTCCATCTTGATAGTTTGCAAAATAACTACTGCTTTTTATTACTTCATTTGGCTTATTTTGAGTAAATAAATTTTTAAGGAAATATATAAACATGATGATTATTGCAATTGCTATTATTACTGCTATAACTTTTTTTATATTTAATTTTGGTTCATTATCATATCTTTTTCCTTTACTACCCATCTGTTCCTCCTAAGTTCTATTTTTCTAAAAATTTACATACTAGTACACTCATATCATCTTTTGCTACACCATATTGATTGTCAACAGCTTCATTTAATACTATGTCGGCAATTTTTTTCGTATTTTCTGTTTCTATATCTTCTAGCATGTAACGTACCCATAATTCTTTATTTTTATATTCTACATTTGAATCTAAAATTCCGTCTGAGCACATAAGAACTATATCACCATTTGATATGTCTTTGTCATATATTTGCAAGTTGCTATTTGGTACAATTCCTGCTGGAAGTGAATTTGCTTTTATTATTTGTACTTTTCCATTATTTTTTATATATGTTGGACATGCTCCATTTTTTATGAATTCTATGTTCCCTTTGTACAAGTCTATTATTGCAATGTCAAGTGTTGCAAATATTTCTTTGTTTTGGTCTATTAGGCTTGTGTTTATTAGTTCTAAAGATGTTTCTTTTTGGAAACCTGCAAGTAACAAATTTTCTAGCATTTTTAGCGCTTTTTCACTACTTGCCCTTGCTTCTTTTCCTGACCCCATTCCATCACTTATTGCAAGTAGGTATTTGCCATCTTTTAATCTGATATTTAAAATGCTGTCTCCTGACATTTCGCTTTTGCTTTTTACTGTATCTGCTGTTCCTATTGCCATAGCAAACTTATCATCTGATAAAAAGTTTAACCTATTTCCTAAGCTTTGTTCATCATTTAATACTATTTTTTCTTTGAATATTTCGCTTAGTGTCTGTTCAATTATATCTATTTTGTTTTTATGTATTTGTTCTATATACATTTCTATAAAATAGCGTTCATCTTGTTTGATTGAAATATCTTGAATTGTAATTTCTTTTTGCTTTAGTTTTTCTATAATTTCTAATTTTTGTTCTTCGAACTGTCCTTGTTTTTCTACTTCTGCTTCCATGTTTTGTGCTATGTGAGATATTGCTTTTGATACGCCATTTAACTGGCTTTGCATGTTTCTTTTATTTTCTTCCATTTTCTTTTGCCATACAAAACTTGATTTGCTAATTTTGTATGACATGTTTATTACTCTAACCATTTGTGTGATGTTGTCTTCTAAAAACTCGCTGATTTGCTTGTCTTCAAAATCTACTATATAGCTATTACAATCAGCAAACACTTTTAACAAGTCTTCGCGCTTTATTTGTTGTTTGTCTGTTAAAATTTTAAATATTTCTTCTACAATCTTACCATCTACATTACTAAGGTCATCATAAAGCATGTTTTGCTCATAACCTCTAAGGTTGTCTACTAGCTCTGTTGCAAAAATTTGTTGGTTGCTTTCTTCTTTTGGCTTGGTTTGCTCTTCTTGATATACTTTTGCCATTTGTTTTAGTGTTTGTGATACATTGTTCAATTTTTCTGCTGTTTGCTTTGTTTGTGTTAATGTTCCATTTGGTGAAGTTGGCAAATATCTGTTGTTTGATAGAAAGTCTGAAATATTTATTTGAATTGATTTTGGTACTGCTAGTAATCCTATAGATGCAATTAAAATTTCTTTAAAATATATTAATTCTACTGTGTAACCATTTGATACATATGCTAATATTACATTTCCTAGACAAAAGCCTATTACTACTCCTATTTTTCCAAATCTGTTTAAGATTCCCGCTAACATTCCTGAAATGGCATATGCTGAAACTAGCATTGGTTCTGCTGATGTTATTACTCCTAAAGTTACACCAATTGTTACACCTGCTGTTGTTCCTACTAAGATACCATTTTTCCATCCTAAAATTAATATAATTAAAATGCTTAGGATATTGCGGATTGAAAAGCCAGCTATATTAAAGTCCCCAAAGCATGTAAAACTTATGGCAAGTAACAAACTTGCTCCTAAAACTTCTTCTATTGAAAATGCTTTGTTGTCTCCTATGCTTTGTAAAACATCAATACTGTTTACAAAAATTTTGTAAAAAACAGTTGAGATAATGGCTACTGAAATGATTGATAATATGTCATATATTGCAAATTGGGCAAAGCCCATTCTTGCAAGACCAATTATTAATGTTGTTATGAAAATGTGTTTTGATAAACGCATCTTTTCATTTTTTTCTGCTTCTTGATACATTGGTTTAATGGCAAAGGTTGAAAAAATCAATACTAGTGCTATTAATAAATAGCTTAGTGCACCATCTAAACCAAATGCAATGGTGTTGCCAATTAATCCAGTTACTGCTATGCCTAATATTGGCACAGAGTTTGACATACATGCTGCTAACATACTTATACTAAAAGGAGAAACTTCTCCCCCTAAGCCTACCATTGATATCATAAATGATATTATATATATTGGTATGTATTGTAAAGAAAATACATTTGAGAAAATGCTTTCTTTTTTTCTGTTTTTTTCCTCTTGAGTCTCTTGATTTATATATGCTTCTTTTATGTTTTGGAACATCCTTACCACCTCAAAACTTTTTTATATGCCTATTTTACTACTTGTCCTTTGTATTTTTTGTCTTTTTTCGTCACTTAACCTAAAAAAGTTTTCTACAAAAAGTGATGCTTTTTTTGTATTTCTTTATTTTTTCAACCTTATTTTATTATATTTTCTATAAAAAATCAATAAAATTTTGAAATAATATAAAAATATGGAGAATTACTTCTCCATATTTTTTATATTATTTTATTTTGTTTTTTTCTTGATGTAATATGCTCCTCCTGCTAGTGCTACTAATGCAGTTAATGCTATTGCTATATATGGTACGTAGTTTCTGTCTCCACCTTGACTTGGTATTACTAATACTGTTTCTGCCATACCATCATCTAGTTCGCTTACTGCTGACATACCTGATGGGATGTAGTTACCTGGTTTTAATGTTCTAACTTTTTCAAGATCTTCTGCTGTTGGTGGGTTTTCACTTACTAGTCCGCTACCATGCGGTTTATCAACTTCTACAATTTCTACTTGGTTCATTAGGTTAACATCTTCTCCAGATGTGAATCGTTTTTCAACTACCATTTTTATTGCTTGTGATTCTCCTGGTTTCATAGCTGTAGTTGTATTTACTTGATAAATTTTTGTTTGTTTTATTGCATCTGAGTTTTTAACTGCTTCATCTATTAGGTCACCAATGTTTTCTAGTGTAACTAATTCCCAACCATAGTGTTCGTTGTCTTCACAGATTTTATATGCACTTTCTTGTCCTAGATAATCAACTACTTTTGTAGGTGTAAGTGTTATTAGTTTGCTTTCATCTTTGTATTTATACCTTTCACCATTTAATGTGCATCCAAATCTTTGGAATTCTTCGCTGTTATAGTCTTTTTCACTTTCGTTTTTGATTGTGAATTCATATGTTACTTCTATGCCAGCATTTTGTAGAATTTCATTATCTAATTGAATTTCAATTTGTGCTTGTCTACGGTTTGCTGAGCTTCCTAGATATACTACATGTTCATGTTGTCCTGTTATGTTACCATTTTCATCTATGTCTGCATTAATGAAGTTTTCTTGGTTAGCGTATGATACTTTTACATTGCTTACACGTTTGTCAATGTTGATTTGTTGTATTGGTCTTCTTATAATACCTAAGTTCATTCCGCTTACAACGAATTTTAATTTTCCTTCAATGTAATCTGATGCTTTTATTTCTGAGCTGTCAAACTCTACTCCAAATTTCATTTTAGCTGTGCTTGATTCCATTGTTTTTTGAGTAACTTCTGTGCTGTAATTATATCCATTGTTTTCACCTGTTCCATGGCTGTTGTTTTGTTTATCAATTGTTGCTCTTATGCTTAAATCGTCTGTTGCTCTTGATTTTAATTTGTCTTCTTCTGTCATGTTACGATAGAAATATGGATTTTGTTGTTCTTCATTGTAGTCATTTTCATCTACAACTGTTGCTTTGTAGTCTATGCATGAGTATTTGTTGTCTCCCCATATAAATTTAACTTTATATGTGCCTGGTGTAAATCCGGTAAATGAGTATGCACCATTATTATCTGTTTGTGATGTTAGTTCTTCGCCTTTTTCATTTTTTGCAATTACTTCTGTTCCATCTTCTGCAATTTCTAATAATTGTGCTTTGATTTCTGAGATTAGTGGTTCATTTTGGTCGAATTTTCCGTTACCTTCTCTTATTTGTTGATTTTTTAGTAATAGTTCAATTTCTTTATCTTCAAATACGAAACCATTAATTGTTCTTGGTTCACTTACAACTAACTCAACTGTTGGTGCTTCGTTTGTATCATCTTCGTATGTATTCTTGTCACCAAGTGTTACGTTGTCTAATACAGCGTCTTTATCTACTGCTGCGTATAGTTTACCATCTTTGTATGTTCTGTAACCTGTAAGTTCTGCTGTACTTTCTAGTCCTTCTTTTCCGTTTAATGCTAATTCAATATTTTCTACTGATAAAGCAAATTTGATATAGAAATATTTTGTTTGAAGGCTTTCTAGTTGTAAACCATTATTTCCAAATGATACATTTACTCTTTTATAATCACCATTTTTCTCATTTTCTGTCTTTGATAATTCTGTTCCTGATTTAATATTGCCATTTTCATCAAGCTCTGTTCCTATTCCTTCTATTTCATATCTGCTGTCATAATATTCTACTAAATCAAGAATTGATGATGTTATTCCACTTGCTTGATTTTTTAGACCTATTTTGTATGTTAAGTATACTTTTAATTCTTTGCTTGTGTCATTTGGATTTCTGTATACTACATCTGCTCTATAAATTGGTTGTTGATATTTCTTATATTTTACTCCAACATTCCATGCGTCATCTGTAAATTCTCCGTTGTCATCTAATTTTGAGCCATGTTTGTATACATGGTATACACCTTTGATTCCAACTGTTACTTCTTGTACGTCTTGTGATATTGCAACATCTGCTTGTGTTCTTCTATAAACACCTAGGTTATATCCTTTTATTTCTGTTAATAGGCTCTTTCTGTCATATGTGATTTGTAGTCCAGTATTTTTTGTATTTGCTGTAATTGTTGTTCCTCTTGTTTTTACTACTTTTGCATTTTGTTGTGATCTATTTAATTCGTAGTCTACTTGTGCAACTGCTTTTCCTTGACTATCTTTCACTTGTACTGTGTCTTGGTCATAACCTTCTACTCGTACAAATTTGCTGTTTAGGTCATCACGTGCTGTTCCTTCTGCAGCTTTTGAACCATTGTCATTTACCTTGTTTTCAAACCATTTATCCCATTCTTCTGCACTATTTACTCCGTCTTCTTTTGCTGTTTCTATAATGCTGTTTTTTAATTCAGAGTTAGTTAATACATCTTTCCATGGGCTTACATTTTCAAATATTAATCCATCATATTCGAATTCAATGTAATATTCTGGTAATTTGTCAATTTCTAGGTCTACAAATAGGTATTTTCCACCTTTTGTTCCTGTTTCTTGAACTGTTTTTCCATCTTTGTCTTTTATTCTTACTGTTACTAGACCGTCTTCAACTAGTTTATCTTCGTTGTCTGCTGTACTTGATTGGTAAATATCATTTCTCAAAGATATTTTTCCACTTGCTATATCTTCCCATACAAATCCTGATAAGTCTACATATTTACGTCTGTTTTGTATTTTTTGATATGTTGTACGTTTTATAGTGTCTATGTCTTTTCTGTTTATTGTACATGGATGTGCTTTTTCAGGTTCTGCTTCATAACCTTTATTTGGGTTATCTACTTCGTAGAAATTATATGTGCAACCAAGGTCTACTTCGTAAACTGTTAGTAATCCTTTTTCATCTGTACGGAATACTTTTGCGTTTTGTCTTGTTCCGCCATATGTTGGTTTGTCGTCTATTTTATCTCCTCCCGCTGTGATAAATCCTCCTCCAACTTTTTCTACGATGAATCCTACATTTGGTAGTTTAAATTCTGGAACATCTTCATCTTCTTTTTCTATTTGAATATGTCCTCTTTTTAACTCGTTTTCAATTTTTTGATATTTTGTACGTTTAATATCTATTTCTGTATCTTTTATTGTACATTCAATTGCTTTGTTAGGTTCAGGGTCATATCCTGGGTTTGGATTTTCTACTTCATAGAATCTATATGTTTGGTTAAGATCTACTTCATAGACTGTTAGTAAACCTTCTTTGTTTGTGTGGAATACTTTTGCGTTTTGTCTTGTTCCGCCATATGTTGGTTTGTCGTCTATTTTATCTCCTCCTGCTGTGATAAAGCCTCCTCCAACTTTTTCTACGATAAAGCCTACATTCTCTAATTTATATTTTGTATCGTCTTTATCTTCTTTTTCTATTTGAATATGTCCTCTTTTTGGTGTGTTTGTTATTTTTTTGTAGTTTGCTGTTCCTGCAACATTACATGGTATTGCTTTGTTAGGTTCAGGGTCATATCCTGGATTTTTATTTTCTACTTCGTAGAAGTAATATCTTCCTGACATTACATTTTCAATTTTTAGTTTTCCATCTTTTCCTGTATAGAATACTGTTGCATCTTTTCTTGAGTCTGTATAGCTGATGTTTCCTTTTCCATCTTTTACTACATATTTGTTTGTATCTGTATTTTGTGCTATAAAGCCTACATTAGCTAATTTTATTGTTGGATATTTGCTGTCTACTTTTTCTATTTCAATATCACTTGTTAAATCCATTTGGAAATTAAATCTTAAATCATTTGATATTCTTCTTTCTGATGGATCAGCTAATAACATATTTTGTGTTTCTTCTCCTGTAGTTAAAAGCCATAATTCAGCTGTATAAAGTGTACCTGTTACTGTTGTTTTTCCTTTTACATTTACTTTTTCTGCTCCTGTTGATAGTTTTACAGCAATGTAGAAATTGCTTCCGCTACGAACTTCACTTGCAGATATGTATCTTCTTTTTACTTCATTGCCTTCTTTATATTTTTGTACAATTTTATAGTCGCTAGGACTTATTGTTTTACCATTTTGGTCTTCTAATTCCATACTCATTGTTCCATCAAATTGATAGTTATATGGTCCTACTTCTACATAGTTTTCACCATCTATGGAAAAACCTTTTGTTTTTAAGTTATTAATGTCTGTTTTTTCTACAAGCATTCCACTTTCACTAAGAGTGTTCATTTCTTCTGCTACTCTGCGTGGTTCATCTCCTAAATCATTGTGTGAGCTACAGTTACCACCTGCTGTTGCATGTATTTTACTTCCAACATTGCTAATCCATGAATCCCAACGACTCCACAATGCATTTTGTCCGTTTGAATGTGGTGGATTACTTTGTGTATCTCCATTGCTATATCCTTGTTGAAGGCTTAATATGTATGCTATTTCTCCATTAAGATTATTTACACATTCTTCGCCTGTTTGTACATTAATTGCTTTGTTTCCTACAATTTGGACATATGAACTTACATTGAATTTGCAAGCTTTATTTGGCCAAATTTTATTTTCGTTCAAACAATATAAATCATGGCGTTCGTGCATTGTATTAGAATCGAATGTTACGGTATTTCCTATTGCATTTACTCCTTTTGATTTTATTTCTTCTAGTGTAAGTTCTGCTGCGGTTGATATTATTGGTAATGTAATGCATAAGACTATCATTAAGATAAGTGTATACATTCCGATTTTTTTTAATCTGTTCATCCTTATATTCCTCCTTTCCCCTTATATTTTGCTTGATTGCATAATTCTCTTAATTATTATTATTGATCCTATTGCAAGAACTGTAATTATTGTAAGTATTACTACAACAGTTGCAACTATTTCACCTGTTTTAATACCTATAATTAAGTCTGCTTGTGCCATGTCGTCTTCACCTTTTGTTTTATTTGCTTCTGTTGAGTCCATATCTTTAAGTCCTTGTTCATTATAGCTTTCTGCTATTTCTGCTGTGTTTGCAATAAGTCCTGTATTATTTTCTGTCATTTGTTTTGTTAATGT
>CANRBU010000055.1 GCA_947628925.1 uncultured Clostridia bacterium
TGCTTTCTTTATACCTTTTTGTGTTAAAGAAGCAGATTTTGCTTTTAAGTCAACAATATAATCATATTTTTCATTGTCTTCAGCTTGGTCTACATCTTTAACATCTTCTTCTACAATAACTTTTGCCTCTAATTTTTTAACAAAGTCATTTGCTTTTTTATATAAATCAGAAGATTCATTTGACCTACCAGAAATAATTAAAGGTGTACGAGCTTCATCAATTAAAATACTATCAATTTCATCGACGATAGCATAATGTAAGCCACGTTGTACTAATTGATTTTTATATATAACCATATTGTCTCTCAAATAATCAAAGCCATACTCATTGTTAGTTCCATAAGTTATGTCACTATTATATGCTTTTTGCTTAGCAGCTGGCTCCATTCCATTTATAACAAGACCTACAGATAAACCTAAAAATTTATATAGTTTTCCCATCCATTCACTATCTCTTTTTGCCAAGTAATCGTTTACTGTAATAACATGAACTCCTTTTCCTTCTAATGCATTCAAATAAACAGGAAGAGTTGCAACAAGTGTTTTTCCTTCACCTGTTTTCATTTCTGCAATTCTACCTTGGTGTAAAATGATTCCACCTATTAATTGAACATCAAAATGTCTTAGTCCTAGTGTTCTTTTAGATGCCTCTCTAACTACAGCAAAAGCCTCTGGTAATATATCATCCAAAGTTTTTCCTTCTTGTAATTGTTTTTTAAAATAATCTGTTTTTTCACGTAATTCATGGTCTGTTAATTTTTCCATGTCTCCTTCTAAGTCGTTAATTTGCTTTACAATTGGCATTACTCTTTTTACTTCTTTTTCACTATATGATTTAAACAATTTCATTTTGCTAATTCCTCCTATAAGTTATATTTTTACTTCGTTACTATATCACGAAAAATAAAATTTATCAATACTTTTTTATAAATTTAAGCATACATATTTTTTTAGTTTTTGCATAAGGTTTAATAATATCGTTATATGAAATGAGGGATTTTCTATGTTTATCTATAATGTAAAAGTCAATGGTGGAAAATTATTTAAGTTATTTTTTACTGCTGTAGTTGTTTTTATTGTTTGCATTTTGTGTTTTGTCACTCTTCAAGTTTTTAGTGGAGCTAGTAAAGAGTCAGAGCAATCTGCTTCAGGTTGTATCCCTCAAAGTTCTGTTTCTCAAATTTCTACAAACAATTATACTAATGTGTTAAAAGCTGTACATGATGATATTGATAGTTATGTAGGTTTAAAAATTAATTTTACAGGTTACATATATAGACTATCTGATTTTAAAGATTCTCAGTTTGTTTTGGCAAGAGATATGTTTATCTCCTCTGATTTCCAAACTGTTGTAGTAGGTTTTTTATGTGAATGTGCAACTGTGAAAAATTTTGAAGATTATACTTGGGTTGAAATTACAGGTGAAATAACAAAAGGCGAATATCATGGAGATATGCCAATTGTTAAAATCATAGAAATGAAACAAACAGATAAGCCAAATGAAGAATATGTATATCCTCCTGATGAAAGTTATATCCCTACAAGTGGGTTAATTTAGATGAATTTTATTAATTCTTCTAAAGACCTAATTGTCATATCTTGTCCATATTCTTTTGTTTCATTTGATCTATTTATTAAAACTGAAAATATTCCTACATTTTTTGCACCAATAATATCCTTTTTTTCATCTCCTACATATATCATTTCTTTAGGAGCACATGCAAAGGTTTTGAGCATAGTTTCAAAGCCTTTTGAATTTGGCTTTCTATAACCTATATTTCTTGAAGTTAATTTTAAATCAATATATTGTGATATACTATTTATATCTTTTAATGAAAATTCATCATCCATACCATAAGCAACATCTGTATATACACTTGTTTTAATTTTATTTTGTTTGCAATATTTTAGAATTTTTTCTGCATCATCATACACTGTTACTTCTCTTTGAAAAAAAGTATAAAAAGCTTTTTTTGAATCTAATAATTTTTCTTTGCTTTCTCCCCATTTTTCTAATATTTCTTCAAAAATTTTATCTGATGAAATTTCATATTCTCTTGGATTTACTCTTGTATTATATTTTTGTAAAATTTCTATTGCTTTTTCTAATTTTTCTTGTGTAGTACTTATTCCTATGTTTTCACACATATAGTTTAATGCATCTTTAAAAGAGCCACTCCAATTTAATGGCTTATTATAGTCAACTAAAGTACCTCCTATGTCAAACCCGATTGCTTTTATTTTCATAAAACAATTCCTCCTTTTTTCTTTTAAATTATACTATAAAAAACAAATTTTTCAAGTCTTGACATTAACATAAAATTGTAGTATAAGTAGTTTGAAAGGAGGTATAATGGAAGATTTTGTTAATATAAATACTGATTATATTATGAAAATAGTACACAGCCAAAATCCTTTAGCAAAAAAATGTGCAGATTTTGGTATGATTGATATAATAAAGAAAAAAAGGTTTTTTATAAAAATTGATTTTCAAGAACTTAATAAAAAACAATATAAAAAAATATTAAGAAAATTATTATTTATAAAAAGTATTTTAAACAATAAAACAGAAATTGGAATAGATGAAAATGGAAAAAGAATTTTAGGATATTTAATAAATTATGATAAAAATAATAATGATCATAGAGAATTTATTGATGGAATATCAGCTATTTTTTATCCAACTAGATATGAACGATATAATTATATTTATGATACTGTTTGTGATTATCTAGATAATAACTTTTATGGTAAAAAATTATGTGATTTTCAAAACAATAAATGTGTTGGAAAAAGAAATACATCTTCTAATGTAGGTTGTTGTCGCCATTTTAAAACAAAAATTCTTGGTCCTCTAAGTCAGTTGGTTGTTTGTGAACATTTAAATATGGAAAACTATACTTGCGAAGCAAAATGTATTTCTTGTAAATTATTTACATGTGATTACCTTGAAAAAAAAGGTATAAAATTTAAAATGAAAGATATTTTACTATTAAATACCTTTTTTAATCCTTTACAAAAATATTTTATAAAATACATGGTTTTTACTCCAAAAGAAAAAATTATGAAAATATTGATGTGGTTATAGCAAACAAACAAATTTTGCAAATACATTTACTTTTTTGGCAGTCTGTGATAAAATCTAGCTATGAAAATAAGTGGAGGTTTTGTTGATGAAAAAAAATGAAGTAATTTTAATTTTAGATTTTGGAGGACAATATAATCAATTAATTGCTCGTAGAGTTCGTGAATGTAATGTATATTCAGAAGTTGTACCTTTTGACATTTCTTTGGAAAAAATAAAAGAAAAGAATCCAAAAGGAATAATTTTCACAGGAGGTCCTGCTAGTGTGTATGCTGAAGATGCTCCAAAATGTGATGAAAGAATTTTTTCTCTAGGAATTCCTATATTAGGTATTTGCTATGGAATGCAACTTATGTCACAAACTTTGGGTGGAACTGTTGCAAGACCTGATAAAAGAGAATACGGAACAACTGATGTTCAAATTGATAATACCTCATTATTATTCCAAGGTTTTGATACGAAAAATGGATTTTTAATGAGCCATACTGATTATGTAGAAACACTTCCAGCTGGATTTAAAAATATTGGTTTTACTTCTTCTTGTCCAAATGCAGGAATTGAAAATGTAGAAAAACAATTATATGGAATTCAATTTCATCCTGAAGTTAATAACTCAGTTAATGGTACTCTTGTTATTAAAAACTTTTTATATAATATTTGCCATTGTTCTGGAGATTGGACTATGTCATCTTTTGCCCAAGAAAGTATAAAAACATTGAAAGAAAAAATTGGAGATAAAAAAGTTTTATGTGCATTGTCTGGTGGAGTTGATTCATCTGTTGCTGCTGTTTTAGTTAGCAAAGCTGTTGGAAAAAACTTAACTTGCATATTTTTGGACCATGGTTTATTGCGTAAAAATGAAGGTGATGAAGTAGAAACTATCTTCAAAAAACAATTTAATATTAATTTAATTCGTGTAAATTGCCAAGATAGATTTTTATCAAAATTAGCAGGTGTTACAGATCCTGAAAGAAAGAGAAAAATCATTGGTGAAGAATTTATTAGAGTTTTTGAAGAAGAAGCTAAAAAAATTGGTGCAGTTGATTTTCTTGTTCAAGGCACAATCTACCCAGATGTTATTGAAAGTGGTTTAGGAAAAAGTTCTGTAATTAAAAGCCATCACAATGTTGGTGGTTTACCAGACTATGTTGATTTTAAAGAGATTATTGAACCTTTAAGAAGTTTGTTTAAAGATGAAGTTCGTAAAACTGGTCTAGAATTAGGTATTCCAGAAAATTTAGTTTTTAGACAACCTTTCCCAGGTCCTGGATTAGCTATTCGCGTTATCGGTGAAATCACACAAGATAAATTAGATATTTTAAAAGAAGCTGATAGCATTTTTAGAGAAGAAATTGCAAAAGCTGGCTTGCATAAGTCTATTAATCAATATTTTGCAGTTTTAACCAACTTAAAATCTGTTGGAGTTATGGGAGATGAAAGAACATATGATTATACAATAGCATTAAGAGCTGTTGAAACTACTGATTTCATGACAGGTGTTTGGAGTAAAATTCCATACGAAATCTTGGAAAAAGTTTCATCAAGAATTGTAAATGAAGTTAAACATGTTAATCGTGTTGTTTATGATATTACTTCAAAACCACCAGCAACAATTGAATGGGAATAGTGAATCAAGCACTTCAAAAAATTTGAAGTGCTTTTTTTATCCCCTATCTCCTGTCAAAAATAGTTTTCATTACTCCTCCATCAATTAAAGTTGCAAAAATGTTTTTTAAAATGATCAAAATTATAGGTCCTAGTAACATTCCCATAATACCTATAAACTTAAAACCTGTATACATAGCAATCAAAGTAAATAATGGATGTACACCAATGTTTTTGCTAACTAACCTTGGTTCTAAAAATTGCCTAACAACAGACATTATTATAAGTAAAATAATTATTGCTATGCCTAAATTTATTTCTCCATTTATTCCGCAAATAATTGCCCATGGTATCATTACAGTACCTGAACCTAAAATTGGTAGAGCATCTACAAAACCAATACCAAGTGCAATAAGCAAAGGAAATTCTAATTTGAATCCCATAAATTTTAAAATGTATAATCCTATCAGTGATATTATAAAAGATACTAATATTAAAGTTGCTTCTGCTTTTAGATATCCACCTAAAGTTTTAGTTAAATCTTTTATATGTTTTCCCACTCTAAGTACCCATGTTTTTGGTAAATGATGTTCTATTTGATCTAAAATATAAATTTTATCAACACAAAGAAAATATAAAGCTATTACTGTAATTGAAAAATATATTGCAATACTTGGAATAGAAGTTACAATATCTATTAATCCATTTAAAAAATTTCTTGCCCAGTTTGATAAAGTTGATAAAATATCACCTGTTGAGTTTTCTAAAATTCCTTGAATTTCATCTGGTAATTTTATTTTTCCAAAATCAACATTTTTTAGCAAATTTTCAAATAAATTATATGCTTTTTCAATATAAATATTTAAGTCTTGTAATAAATTAGAAGCTTCTGAAAAAAGTGTGAAAATAATCCAAGTAAGTAACCCTAAAATCACTATAGAAACAATTATAAATATTGCAATGGAACTAGTTTTTCTAGTTAAATTTGTTTTCTTCATTATCCATTTTATGGCAGGTTCCATAATAAGATAAATAATAAATGCAATTAGAAACGGTAAATAAAAAACTGACAGTTTTAAAGCAATTATCAACCCTATTAAAATAAGGATGACATATAAAATTCTACTAAAAACTCTTGTCCAATATGACATATCTATAATCATTTATATTCTCCTTTTTGTTAATATATGCAGAAAAAGGTGGAAATATCCACCTTTTAAAGAATTTTTTGCTTATATTTATAATTGAGGGTCTATTCAGCATTTTGTGCATTTTGATTACAGTTACAGATGTCTCCTATTGTTTGACAAACTTGTTGACTACCTATTTGTTCTTGATTTTGGCATATATCTCCTAAAGTCAAAATACCTATAACATGGTTGTTATCATCACATACAGGTAATCTTCTGATTTGTTGCTGTGACATTTTATTTTGCGCTTGCCCTATTTCGTCATTTTGCTCACAGCTACATACATTTGTAGTCATAACTTCACTAACAGGTGTTGTTGTAGCATTTTTATTACATGCTACTGTTCTTAATAAAATATCTCTATCTGTTATAATTCCACATAAGCAATTATTGTTATCGCAAATTGGAATAGAACCTATATGATATTCACTCATTAATTTAGCAACTTCACTTACTGTTGTCTCTGGTTTTACTGCACACACATTATTACACATACATTCTTTAACCTTCATTATCATCATTCCTTTCAAAAATTCTCTATTTTAGTTTGTTCATTTTTTTCAATTTTATGTTTATATTTTTTTGATTAAAATGGTAATAATTGTTAAAAATGTATTTTTTTATTTTAGAAATTTTGGTATAAATCATTTCTCGGCATTATTGGAGGACGTGGTTCCATTGGAAAATTAGATCTAAATGGTGGACGTGGGTTTGACATTGGTGGACGCGAATTTCCTAGTAACTCTCTTAGTATTAATATTTTTATCAAATCTCTTAACACAGAGTTATTTCTAGAATTTCTATTTTCCTCTCTGTTTTCTTGTTTTAGAGTTGTCGCATTTACTTTTTGACTTCTACTGTTTTCAAAATCATTATAAATTTGATCAATCATTTTGTCAATTTGTTCTTCTGTTGGTGTGGCTTTTAAAGAATTACATTCATTTTTTATTTTTGGATATAATTCATTATATATTTCAGGATAATATTTTTCAATTTCTCTGTTTGCAAATGCTACATTACTTGAAACATACGCATTTGGCATTGAATTTACATACATGTTTTGTGATGGATATCCTAAAATACTTCTTATGTATTCTTCATAAGTATCTTCATACATATTATAACCTCCTTTTTAGGATATTATATGTAAATTCAAAAAATTCTGTTAATGATTATTTTAATAAACTTTACAAAACAAAAAAGCCATTACGGCTTTTTGTTTTTAATCTTTAAATCTTTTTCCTTTGCTTCTTCTCCTATGTGGTTTTTCTTCTACAATTTCGTCTTCATATTCTTGGCTTTCTTCTGTTTCTTCACTATAATTGTCACTTTCATTAGGTTCATTTACTTCTTCCTGTACATCTGATTTATTTTCAAGTTCATCTATATCTTCTTTTGTTTCTGAATTATCGTCAAATTCTTCTTTTGTCTCTAATTCATTTTCAAAATCATCCTCGTTGTCATCATTATCATCATCTCCATAATCATCAAATGTGCCTCTTCTGTAGCGAACATATCTAACAAGTAAAATACCTCCTACTATTACAATTGCTCCTACAATTACTCCAATTATAATTAAACGTTGTTGTCTTTTTTGTTTTTGCATCTCTTCTTCTGCTTTTTCTCTTGCTATAGCTTCTTCATCAACTAAACTTTTATTTACTGTAATTTGGTATGTAACTGTTTCTTTTTCATCTGCACTTTTTACCATTATTGTAATAATATTTTCGCCCTCTTTTAGGTCCTCATTTCCGACTACTTCAATAATTTGCCCTTCATCAATTGCTGTTGTTTTAACATCTAAAGATGTTTTTTCTCCTATTAATTTTGCTGTATATTCATATACATCTTTTTTGAATTCTGGTGATAGAGTTATTCCTTCAATTGTAAGTTTGCTTAA
>CANRBU010000056.1 GCA_947628925.1 uncultured Clostridia bacterium
CTATAACTTAATTGTCTTGTAATTTCAAACATCTTTTCAAGATGTTCTTTAGCTTTATTTTCTTTTTCAGTAGTATGTATGTTTTCTTGCTCTTCATGTTCTACATCATCTTCTAAATTAAAAGGTATAGCTATTCTTGCAAGAATTGGTATAAAGATTGGTTCACTTTTTATTTTTGGTACAATTTTTTTAGCATTTGCATCAATAGCAGTATTTGCATATTGAATAGCTGTATCTTTATTTCCTTTTATTAATTCTATTTTTGCCAATTCAAAATATGCATATGGACCTAATTCTTCATCTTCAATTACTTGCATAAAATATTTTTGAGCTTCTTCTACTTCTTTATATATTAACGAAATTTCAGCTAAAGAATATTTTGCACTATATAATAAATGATTTATGTCTGCTGCTCTTTCATAACAAATTTTGGCATTTTCAAAATCATTTAACATTGTATATGCAATACCTAGGTTATAATATAAATCATAATTTCCTGGGTTATGCCTTAAAGCTTCTTGGTAAATATTAGTTGCTTCTTTATACATTTCTTTTTGTATTAAAATATCACCTAATAATAAACTTGCTTCACAATAATCAGGCTTTTTCTTTAATAAATTTGTTAGCATTTCGCCTGCTTCATCTTTTTTATCAAACCCATTTAATAACTGTGCAACTTTAAAATATGAATCATAATCTCTTTTATGAATATCAATTGCTTGAACATATTCATCAATTGCTTTTCTCATTCCTCCTTCATTTTCATATATTTCAGCTAGTCTTTTATGTCCTTGATAATTTTGTGGATATTTAGTTACCAAATGAATTAATGCCTGTTTTGCTTTTTTATTATCTCCTAATTTTAAATATATGTTTGCTTTTGTAATATCAATAATTTCTGTAAGTGGTACATTTTGTTTTTCTAATATAAGAATAATAACTGGTATAAACATTCCTAAAATATATTTAATTACCATGAATATCCAGTTTAATTCTATCTTAAAAATTGTTTCAAAAAAGTTTAGTGCAAGTGCTACTGCCTGTAAAATTATAACTATTACATAACTTGTATCATTTTTTCTTATTATATTATAGAAAAAATATGCAAATATGACAATTGTTACCACTGCAAAAATGAGTTGTTCTACCATAAATGTTCCTTCCTTTTTTATTTTAAATTTCCTCTTTATTTTATTGCATTTTTCGTCATTTGTCCAGTAGTTAATACAGATTTTGATAAATTTTATAATCTCTTAAAATTTTTCTAATGTATTGGTTGGTTTCTCTATATGGCACATTTTCTATGTCTGTTCCATCTGCTTTTATTACTTTTCTTTCTATCCATGAGTCTACTGTTCCACTGCCAGCATTATATGCTGATAAAGCTATTTCAATATTCTTATATTTTTCTAGCAAAATTGATATATATTTTGTTCCTAATTCTATGTTACTATCAACTTGCAGTAATTTTTCACTTATGTTTTCTGTTTGCATTGGATTTTCCAATTGATTTGCTACCTCTTTTGCTGTTTCATCCATAAGTTGCATCAATCCTTTTGCTCCTTTTGAAGATACAGCTTTTGGATTAAAATTACTTTCTGCTTTTATAATAGCATAAATTAAATTTTCATTTACTTGATATTTCTGTGCATATATCTTTACAAAGTTTTCGTATTTTTTTGGATATACTAATTTTAATATTTTTGTGCGTATTTGTAATGGTCCTACTAATATCACAACAATAATTATTAGTAAAATTACAAATATATATTTTATTTTTCTAATGTTAATCTCTCCTATCTTTTTATATTAATCATTTGCAATCATACCAATTGCTAGCTTCTGATATTTCTGCAATTAGTGGTACATTTAAATTAACTGCTGTTTCCATTTCACTTTTTAATATTTGCTTAATTTGTTCTATTTCATCTTTTGGTGTTTCTATCATCATTTCATCATGTACTTGTAGTACAATTTTAGCTTTTAAGCCTTGCTTTTGTATTTGGCGATATACATTAATCATAGCTATTTTCATAATATCTGCTGCTGTTCCTTGAATTGGTGTATTCATTGCAGCTCTTGAGCCAAATTGCCTTACCATATAATTTTTTGATTGCAATTCTGGAATATATCTTCTTCTATGGAATAATGTTTCTACATATCCTTTATTTTTAGCCTCTTCTGTTATGTCTTCCATGTATTTTTTGATTCCTTGATATTCTGCTAAATATTCGTCAATATATTGTTTTGCCTGTTTTCGGCTAATACCTAATTGTTCACTTAACCCAAAGTCACTAATTCCATATACAATTCCAAAATTTACTGCCTTTGCACTTGATCTTTGTTCTTTAGTTACTTCATCTATTGGTGTTTTAAATACCTTTGATGCTGCTTGCTTGTGGATATCTTCATTGTTTTTAAATGCTTCTATCATGTGTGTATCTTGTGAAATATGTGCTAATATTCTTAATTCTATTTGTGAATAATCTGCATCAATATATACTTTTCCTGATTCTGGCTCAAATATTTTTCTTACTTGTTTTCCTAATTCAAACCTTGTTGGAATATTTTGCAAATTTGGTTCTGTTGAACTTATTCTGCCTGTTGCTGTTATTGTTTGGTGAAAAAATGAATGTATTCTTTTAGTCACAGGGTTTATATATGGCTTTAGTCCTTCTACATATGTTGAATTTAATTTCATTAATTGTCTATAATCTAAAATCTCTCCAATAATTGGATCTTCTTTTTTTAGTTTTTCCAAAACATCAACATCTGTTGAATATCCATTTTTTGTTTTCTTTATCACTGGTAATTTTTTCTTTTCAAACAATATTTCTCCTAGTTGTTTTGTAGAATTAATATTAAATTCTTCTCCTGCCATTTCATAGATGATTTTTGTTTTGATTTCTAATTGTTCTTTTAATATGTTTCCAAATTTTTCTAATTCTTCTTTGTTTGCATACATTCCATTCCATTGCATTTCTGATAACACTTCAATTGTAGGCATTTCAATATTTTTAAATAATTCTATACTTTCAGTTTGCTGTAGCTTTTCAGTTAATTTATTTTCTAATATTGATATTATATATGCTTTTAATGCTAACTTTTTTGTTTGATATTGCTTGTTTTCGCTTTTTTTATCTTCTTGTATTTCGTCAAACAAGTTAATCTGTTCTACTTTTTCTTTTGGTTGTTCAACATAATCTTCTATATTTATACCAAGTTCATTTTCTGATATTTCTTCAAATTGTAGTTTATTGTTTGTTGGGTCTAACAAGTATTCTGCAATTTTTGCATCAAAAGATAAGCCTTTTAAATTTATACCTTCCTGTTTTAATAATATATATGTTTTACTTAAATGAATTCCTACTTTTTGTATATTTGTATTTTCAAAAATCTCTTTTAATTCCTGTATACTATGTTTTTGCTCTAAATCTATAACATATGAAATTGCATCTGTATAAATACTTATAGCTGTTATTTTTTCTTTTATTATTTTTTCAGGACTGTTATCTTGTGCTGTTTCTATTTCAAAAATCATTTTACTTGTGTTTTTTACTTTTTCGATTGCTTGCTCTATTTCATCTTCTTTTATTTGATAATTTTCTGTAATTGATGTTGTTTCTTTTACTGTTTTTTCTTCTGAGTTTTCTAAATTGAATCTTTCTATATATCTTTTAAAATTTAATTCTTTAAAAATTTTTAATACTTCTTGGTTATTCCATTTTTCTACCTTTAGCTCGTCTAGTGTGTCATTAATTGGTACATTTTGATTTATTGTTCCTAGTGTTCTTGAAAGTATTGCTAATTCTTTGTTGTTTTCTATATTTTCTTTCTGCTTTCCTTTTAAATCTGTTTCTCCCGCTTCTAACTTTTTATATAAATTATCAATTGTTCCATATTCTTGAATTAATTTTAATGCTGTTTTTTCTCCAATTCCCGGTACTCCTGGAATGTTATCAGATGTATCTCCTTGTAAACCTTTAACTTCAATTAATTGTTTTGGTTTTATCCCATATGTTTCAATTATTTTAGCTTCATTATATAAATCTGTTTCTGTTTTTCCAGCTTTTGTATGTGGAATTCTAATTGTGATATTATTTGTTGCTAATTGGAAAGTATCTCTATCACCAGAAAGAATAGTAACTTCTAAACCTTCTTGTTCTCCATACTTAGATAATGTTCCCAAAATATCATCTGCTTCATATCCTTCAATTTCAATGATGTCAATATTCATTGCTCTTAATATTTGTTTAATCATTGGCATTTGCATTGCTAATTCTTCTGGCATCCCTTTTCTTGTTGCTTTATAGCCTTCATACATTTTATGCCTAGCAGTTGGTGCTTTTAAATCAAATGCAACTGCTATATATTGTGGGTTAACATCTTCTAATAATTTAAATAGTATTGCTAAAAAGCCATATACCGCATTAGTATATTTTCCATCTTTTGTTGTGAGCATTTTGCTCCCCATTATTCCGTAAAATGCTCTGTTCATTATGCTGTTACCATCAATCAATACTAGTTTTTCCATATTTATAATATTCCCTTCTTATTATTCAAATTTAGTTATAAAAATTTTTAACCTGTTATAAATTTACACATAGATATTGTATCATAATACAAAAAAATTTCATATAATTTTACAGTAATTTGTTTGATTTTTTTATAAATTAAAAGAAGTCAACCTTAGATTAACTTCTTTTAATTATTATTTTTTAATTTGCCCTAGCTTTTGCTATAAATCTTTTAGTTGCTTTTCCTTTTGCATTTTCATAATAACATGTTATCAAAGTAACTTCTTTGTGTCCATTTGTTAACTGACTTGTACAAGTATTATCACTCGGATCTACTACTTTTGTTTCATATACTGTATATTCTAATGTTCTTTCTTTTAAATCTGTTATTTGTATTATCGCATTTTTTTGAATATTGGGAAGTTTTCCAAAAAACTTCGAGTTCTTATAATTATGTCCTAAAATACATAAATTGCCTACTTCATTTGGTTCTCCTCCCCAATATCTTGTTACAGAAATTTTTAATAAATCTTCCGTATAATTTGCTAGTATTGGATATTCTATATCTAAACTAGGAATTTTTACTGTTCCTATTTTGTCATAAACTTGACCATTGCTAGCTGTAAAAGCTTGTACTTTTGGTTCTTCCTTTATTTCTTCATATTCTTCTGGTGGTTCTTCGTACTGCATTATTTGCAATATTTCTGGTTCATCATTTTCTTGTATTTTTTCATTTTTAGATATTTGATTTGTTTTTTGTATTTTATTATTACTATTTTCATTAAAAATTTTTAAAAATATTATTTCAGCAGAAATTATTATGCTCGTAATTATACTAATAAATAATACTATAAAAAATATTTTTTTCATTATGTACTCCTCTTTATAGAGTATTTTAGATATCTTTTAGTCTCTTGTATCTATAATATGTATACATACCACCCAAAGCTACTATTGCAATTATTCCTGCTAGTCCCATACCTAATCCTGCATATGGTAATGTTCCTTTTGCTGTTGTTGTATCTTGTTCTTTTGAAGCAGAAGTACTTCCACTACCAGTTCCTGCACTTCCACCATTTGTTTGTCCTGCGGGTGTTCCTGTTGATTCATTTCCCTTTTCTACTACTGTAACAGTACAATTTGCTTTTTTAGTTCCATCTTGTGATGTTACTGTTATTATAGTAGAGCCAACCTTTTTAGGTGTAACTTTTCCATTATTGTCGACAGTTGCAACACTTTCTTCACTTGAATGCCAAGTTACTATTTTGTTAGTAGCTCCTTCAGGCTTAAATAATGGCGTTAATGTTATTGTTTTACCTAATTCCACAGTTGCTGTTGAACGTAGTGAAATTTCTTCTAAGGCTATATCAGGTTGTAAATTATCAACTAACACATATCCATATATATCTTTTATATTATTTGTTCCAGAAAAATATACCCATAAATAATATAAGCCTGTACCAGGAGCTGTAATTGTCCCTTGAGGATATCCAAATCCATTCATTCCACTAGATTCGTATCCATTCCAATAAGCCCAATTACTCCAATCTGATTGAGGTTCATTTTGTTTTAATAAACTTTGTAATTCGGTATAATTGCCACTTTCTTTTAATTCTTTGTATTTATTTATTATTCTTGTATCAGTTATTTTTTCATATTGAAAATATGCTTGACTATTTTCTTTATTTCTTAGTCCAATATTTAAGTTGCCTTGAAAAGAATCAAATTGCTTTCCATTAGGTATAACAGTATAATTTGTTACTTTTAAAAATGGTATTTTTAAATCCACTTCTTGATCTTCTACTATTGTTCTGTTATCATCTGATTTATCTCTTATAGAAATATAACCTTTGTCACTAGCATTTATTACATCACGTAATTCATTTGTTGTCGTTGTAACATTGATTGTTGCTGTATTTGTAGTATGTTGTGTTATTGGGAACCAAGTTCCAGCTACTTCTTCCTGAGTTTTAGTTAATGCAAATTCAAATTCATGCCCTGCTTCTAAATTTAATCCTGTAAAATTAAAATTCATACTCCCATTGTTTGAGTAAACATTTCTACTTACACTAACTGCTGCATTTGAAACATTAGGAATAAAAAATAGTATAAGTAATAAACTTGTGAATAATATCATAACTGCAATTTTTTCTTTTTTCATTTTTTCATCTCTCCTTTGTATTTTTTATAACAAATATGTTATTCAATTTATATATATCACTTTTATTTAAAAATGTAAATACTTTTTTGTAAAAAATATATCATATATGGTAGGTAAAATATAAAATGTGAAACAGTTAAAAACTTTATATGCATTTTATATAATTATTTTAATAATATTCTTTAAGATTGGATGTGATTTTATGCAAAAGGGTTTTTATAGATTTTATTTGAAAGAAAAATGGATAAATAGAAATATTGAAATAGAAGAAACTTTGTATAGTAAATTAAAACAATTATCCGAAAACGAATTAGATGCGTCTATAAATAAATTAATAGATGCTTGTGTTGAAAATTTTAAAGTAGAAAATGACACTATTATATATTATAAAAAACCTGAAAATGAAATATCTATATCAAGAAGCATTAGGTTAAGAGAGTCAATGTGGAATAAATTGGAAAAGCTAAAAAGTGTATATGATATTTCATTATATAAATTAATAAATATGTCTATAAAATATACATTAGAAAATCATTAAAATTCAGGATTTAACAAACTTGTTAAATCCTGAATTTTTTT
>CANRBU010000057.1 GCA_947628925.1 uncultured Clostridia bacterium
ACTGCAATTAGCACAATTCAAGAAATTCATGCTAAAAAAGTAATTGATAAATTATCTTTTTTAGCTAGCCATAAAGCTAGAGTCATTCGAGATGGAAAAGTTCAAGAAATTCAAGTAAATAATATCGTTTTGGATGATATTATAGAATTTAATACTGGAAATCAAATTCCAACGGATAGCATCATTTTAGATGGAACTGTTCAAGTAAATGAATCTTTTATAACTGGTGAAGCAAATACCATCACCAAAAATCAAGGTGATTTACTTTTATCTGGAAGTTATTTAATAAGTGGAAAATGTATTGCAAAAGTTACTCATGTTGGTGATGATAATTATACTGCCAAAATTTCAGCAGGTAGCAAATATGTAAAAAAAGTCAATTCTGAAATTATGAATTCTTTGAAAAAAATTATAAAATGGTTAACATTTGCAATTGTTCCACTAGGAATTGCTCTATTTTGCACACAATTTTTTGTTCAAGGTCTTAGTTTACAAGATACCATTGTAAAAACTGTTGCAGCAGTTATTGGAATGATACCTGAAGGCTTAGTTTTGCTAACTAGTACTGTTTTAGCAGTTAGTGTTGTTAGACTTTCAAAATCAAAAGTCCTTGTTCAAGAATTATATTGTATCGAAACATTAGCACGAGTTGATACTCTTTGTTTAGATAAAACCGGAACTCTAACAGAAGGAACTATCGAAGTAAAAGAACTTGTTCCTATACATATTGATGAAGAAAGTTTTAAAAATATTTTATATAATATTGCATATTCTTCAGAAGATGAAAATTCTACTATTCAAAGTTTGCGTTCTTATCTTCCTACAGGTACTACATGGAAAGCAAAACAAAAAATTCCATTTTCTTCACAAACAAAATGGTCAGGAATTTCTTTTGAAAATGGAGAAACTTATGTTATTGGAGCACCTGAATTTGTTTTAGGAAATAATTATAAAAATTATGAAGAAGAGTTAACTCCTTATATAAATAGTTTTAGAGTCATTGCTGTAGCACATTCAAAAAATGGTTTTGTTAATAATTCTTTACCAAAAGATTTAGAATTTATCGGCATTGTTTGTATGAGTGATAAAATTAGAAAAGAAGCAAGTAGTACAATCTCATATTTTTATGAACAAGGTGTTGATATAAAAATCATTTCTGGTGATAATCCTATAACAGTTTCTCAAATAGCAAAACAAGTAGGTATAAAAAATTATGATTCTTATATTGATATGTCTAAAATACCAGAAAATACTGATTTACAAGAGCTTTTAGAAAAATACTCTATCTTTGGTAGAGTCTCACCTATGCAAAAAAAGGAACTTGTGCTTGCTTTACAAGCAAATAAAAAAACTGTTGCCATGACTGGTGATGGTGTCAATGATGTATTAGCTCTAAAAGCCTCAGATTGTAGTATTGCAATGGCAAACAGTAGTGATGCCACAAAAAATGTTGCACAATTAGTTTTATTAGATTCAAATTTTGCATCTATGCCAAAAATTGTATTAGAAGGAAGACGAACTATAAATAATATTCAGCGTTCAGCCTCTTTATTTTTAGTAAAAACAATTTATGCAACAATTTTAGCTTTTATGTTTTTAATTATGGGCCAAGGCTATCCATTTATTCCAATTCATTTGAGCTTGATAAGTATGGTTACAATTGGAATTCCTTCTTTTGTACTAGCTTTAGAACCAAACAAAGAACGTATTCATGGAAACTTTTTGCGAAATATAATTAATAAAGCATTACCTACTGGATTAACTGTAGCAATAAATATTTTTGCTTTATCTATTTTAAGATTATATGGTATTATTCCACTTGATATTTACCCTAGTTTATGCGTAGTTTCTACTGGTATATGTGGAATTATCTTATTATTTACACTTGCAAAATCTAGAAAAAGTGAAAATAGCATTTTACCTTTTTCACCTTTTCGATTATTACTTGCAATTTTAATGACTGTACTGTTTTCTGTTTGCTTAATATATTTTGATTGGTGGTTTTCTATATCTCCACTTCTACCTATTTTTCCGTATATTATAAGAATTATACTTATTGCTATTGCTGATTTTATTCTTTTAACTACATTTATGAAATACTTTACAAAAATTGATTATTAAAAAAGGGCACTTGTTAAAGTGCCCTCTTTAGACTTTTTCTACTTTTTTCCAGTTTAATTTAATATTTGCGCAATAGATACTTCGTACGCCTCTTTAATTTCGCCTTCTGCTGAATCAGGTGATATGCGTTTGAAATACTCCCGATTTTGCATTCTACCGAGTATGGCTATTTTCTCACCAATTTCAAGATGTCTAGCATACCTTGCCAATTTTCCCCATGTTATAGTCGGAATATATGCACTTCTTTTATTATTTAGATTTACCGCTAAGAAAATTTCAGTTATTTCTCTTCCTCTTAAGGTTTTTCGGTATATAGGTTGCTTGCATACGAACCCATCTAAATAAGTAATACTCTGGCTTAATGGTTCTTCTAAGTCTTGTATACTATCACACACGTGAATACGTTTAGCCCAAACGTAAATTTTCAAATGGCTTTTACCATCTGTCCATACATTGTACGTTCTAATCTCACCGGCCACTTCTACGTATTTGCCTTCAACAAAATTTTCTCTAAACAAGTTACTGGTGATAATAACTGGTACTCGGTATTCCTTCCGGTTTGCTGTTGCTTCAACTATAATGCGACTAGCATATCGATAGCCAAAATCGTTAGTAAAATCTTTTTCAAGTATCCCACTGACAACTGTTCGATTGTTTCTTCTGTAAAAGCTCCCATCATTTTGTAAATCAAAAATTCTTTCCATTTTTATTTTCTCCTTTTGTTTGTGGTGTAGAAAAAGTCTATTAAATTGTTTATCTGCCATAAATTCTATGACTGTATAAGGTTTTGATATTGCTTCTTTACCTTATAACTAAACAATTCATATATATATTATACCATTTTTTTGCGTTTTAGTAAAGTTATGTTAATTTTAAAAAACTCAAAAAAGAAAAAGGCTCATAAATACGGCCTTTTTCAAGTTCTCCTAAATTTTTGCAATTCCACCCATAATCTTACTGTATGAAGTAGTTCTTAATAATTTTGCTCCTCCTGAAATAACAACTGTGTCACCTTTTTCTAGAATTCCTTGATCTTCTAATTTCTTAATTCCTAATTCTACTATTTTGTTTATATCAGAATTTGTTTCTACATAAACTGGGTTTACATTCCATGCTACTGACAATTGATTAAATGTTCTTCTATTATCTGTAATTGCTAAAATTGGGCATCCTGCTCCTAAACCTGATAATCTTCTTGCAGAATCTCCTGTGTTTGTATAACATACTATTGCATCAGCATTAATGTTCATTGCCATTGTACAAATAGCATATGCAATTTCTGATTCAAAATCATTTAATTCCATGTTGTCATTATTTTTAAATCTTTTCCAATAGTCAATATCACTTTCTGTTCTGTTTGCTATTTTTACCATTGTTTTAACACATTCTACTGGATATTTTCCCATAGCACATTCTCCTGAAAGCATAATTGCACTTGTTCTATCATAGATAGCATTTGCAACGTCACTTGCTTCAGCTCTTGTTGGTAGTGGGTTATATGTCATACTTTCTAGCATTTGTGTTGCTGTTATAGCTGGTTTGTTTTCTTTGTTTGATAATTTAATAAATTTCTTTTGCATAATTGGTGGTTCTGTAAAATCTGTTTCTGTTGCCATATCTCCACGTGCAATCATTTGAGCATCTGCGTTTGCAATAATTTCTTCCATGTTTTCTAGACCTTCAACATTTTCTACTTTTGTAACTATTTTAATATCTTTTCCACCATTTTCATCTAATACTTTTCTTACTTGTTCTATATCATCTTTATTTCTTGTAAATGACATTGCAACAAAATCATAATCATGTTCACAAGCAGTTTTTAAATCCGCAATATCTTTATCTTTTAATGCTGGTAAATGTACTGCTGTTCCTGGTAAATTGATTGTTTTTCTACTTCCTAGTCCATTACCATGTACTACTGTACAAACAATATCTTTATCTACAATTTCATCAACTACTAATTCAATAGCACCATCATCAATTAAGATTTTTGAACCTTGTTTTACATCTTTATATAATTCTTTATATGTTACAGAAACTTTGTCTTTATCCCCAACAATATCTTCATTTACAAGTGTAAATTTTTGTCCATCCTCTAATTGTATTTTTTCATTTTTACCTGTAACTAACATACCTGTTCTAATTTCTGGTCCTTGCATATCTAATAATAATCCTATTGGTAAATCAAGTTCTTTTCTTAATCTAATAACTTCTTCTGTCTTTTCAGCTTGTTCTTCCCAACTACCATGTGAATAATTTATTCTACAAACATTTAATCCCTCTTTCATTAATTCTTCTAATTTGTATTCACTAGCTGGTCCGATTGTTCCTACTATTTTTGTCTTTCTTAAATTCTTCATAAAATTCTATTCCCCTTTCTTTTTAACCGCGATATATTATATCAAATATTTGTATATTTTTCAACACTTTATGCTAATTTTTTTAAGATAATGTGATGATTGCATGTAAAATATTTTCTTCGGTGTTATAAATACAGATTGTATGTTTTCCATTATATAATGAATATTTGCATTTTACTGTATTCCCTCTTTTTATTTCTTTTTTGTATTGTATATGTACTTCATCAAATGGTCTTTTTTGATATACTTCTTCTGGCAATGCTTCATATGCCAAATCTAAATAATATAAATTATGCATATGGCCATTAATATCAATATCTCTTCTTGTAACAGTGTATTCAATTTCATTTGAAAATGTTTTTGGCAATTCTATTTTTTCTAATTCACGGTTTTCAAATACGCTTTTATCCTCTAATTCATAATGCTCCATAACTCCATCTAATTTTGTTATTTTGTTATTTTCTATATTTAATAAAGTCCATTTTGAAGTTCCTATTGCACACAATATTCCATTTTCATCATATAACTCAAAATCACGGAATGTGCATACTTTAGTAGCGTCTCTCCCCCATGTTTTAATATGTAAGGCTTGTCCATATTTGGGTCTTTTTATAACTTGCAATTTCCATCCTACCAAAATCCAAGCTAATTTTGTTTTTGGAATATCATTAGCTCCAAAGCCTGCCAAATCTGAATGGTAGCCTCCTATGTTTTCAAACATTTCTAATATTGATTTATTTTTTATTAAATTATTTTTTCCTATGTCTTTAACTCCTGTTTTAAAATCAGTTTCATAAATCATTTTTATCATCCTTTCTAACAGCAAAAAAATCTTTTGAAATATTTTCTAAATACAGACAAATATTCAAAAGACTTTAAGATTAAATATTAATATCCCGGTTTTTTTAGTAGATGGAACATATTCTTTTTATATTCTTCCACTCCCGGTTGATTAAATGGATTTACTCCTAGTAGCATTCCAGACATTGCACATGCCTTCTCAAAGAAATACAATAGTTCTCCAAGATTTTCTTCATCTAACTTGTTCATTTCAAGTATAATGTTTGGTACATCTCCTGTTCCATGCGCTTGAATTGTTCCTTCCATTGCTTTTTTACTAACATAGTCCATTGTTTTACCTGCTAGATAATTTAATCCATCTAAATTATCATCATCTGGGTTTATGGTTATATCTGATTGAGGAGTTTTTATTGAAATAACTGTTTCAAATAAATCTCTTCTACCATCTTGAATATATTGCCCCATAGAATGTAAATCTGTTGTAAAATCCACACCTGCTGGAAAAATTCCTTTTTTATCTTTGCCTTCACTTTCTCCATATAATTGTTTCCACCATTCTGTGAAATAGTGCATTTTTGGTTCATAGTTTACTAATATTTCTATATCTTTTCCAAGTTTATCATATAAAATATTTCTAATAACCGCATATTGATAACATTCATTATATTTTATATCTGGGTCATCAAATCTGTCTTGTGCTGTTTTTGCACCTTTCATTAATTTGTCTATATTTATTCCTGCTGTTGCTATTGGTAATAGTCCAACTGCTGTCAAAACAGAATATCTTCCCCCTATATTATCTGGAACTACAAATTGTTCATAACCTTCATTTTCAGCTAAAGTTTTTAATGCTCCTTTTTCTTTATCTGTTGTTGCATAAATTCTACTGCGAGCTTCATCTATGCCATATTTATTTTCTAAGATTTCTCTAAAAATTCTAAATGCTATTGCTGGTTCTGTAGTAGTTCCTGATTTTGATATAACATTTACTGAAAAATCTTTATTTCCTATATAGTCAATAAGTTCATTCATATAATTAGGACTTAAATTGTTTCCAACATATAGAATTTGTGGATATTTGCGTTGTTTTTCTGGTAATAAATTATAAAATGTACTTGTCAAACTTTCAATGACTGCTCTTGCTCCTAAATATGAGCCTCCAATTCCTATTACTACTAAAATTTCTGATTCTTTTGCTATTTTTTTTGCAGCTTGTTTAATTCTTTTGAATTCATTTTTATCATAGTCAGTTGGCAAATTTAACCATCCCACAAAATCATCAGGATCATCTGCCCTTTTATGCAATTCTTCATGAATTTTTTTTACTTTTTTGTTGTATTCCCCTATCATTTTTTTAGTAACATTTGATGGTTTAAAGTCTAATTTAATATTTGACATGGCATATTCCTCCTTTATCCTTTGTTTATTATTAAATTCTAGATATGTATAATCCAATAATTGCTAGCCCAACTATAACTCTGTATATTGCAAACACTTTAAAACTGCCCTTTTGCAAATATTGTAGTAAGAATTTGATTACAAGTATTCCTACTATAAAACTTGCAACTACACCTACAACAAATGGTATATTAAATACAAAATCTTTAAATTTATATAATGTTGCTCCTAAAACAATAGGTGCTGATAGCATAAAAGAATATTTTGCTGTTGATTCTCTATCCACTCCTAGTATTCTTCCTGTTGTCATTGTTACACCAGAGCGTGAAACACCTGGTATAAAAGCTAATGCTTGTGATAGTCCTATTAAAAAAGTTTGCTTAAATGTCATAT
>CANRBU010000058.1 GCA_947628925.1 uncultured Clostridia bacterium
TCTCTATGTGGTTGGCGATATGTACCTCCACTTCGGACTTTCACCGATTAGCTAAACGACATGCCTGTCGTACATTAAAAAATAAAGTGGTTTTACAAAACCACTTTTCTTTTTTAATTTAATCCATATAAATTACCATCAACTAAAAGTTGAGCTCTCTTTCTAGTTTTTTCATCAGATTTTAAAGCATTTTCTAAAAATTCAGGATGTTTTATTAAAAAGTTTTTCATTGTCTCATCTGGGTCAGAATAAAAACCATTTAACATTTTAACTTGATTTTCATTTATAATTCCCATTTCTAAAGCTTTGTTGAAAAGGCTACTGTCAACTTTTACTAATGAAAAAGCTTTTACACCTTCTGCTTCAATTTTTTCACTACCACCTTGCATTCTATCAACAACAACACAAGACCAAGCAACTGTGCCACCCAAATTGCGTATAGCTGGAAGCCATGCTCTAATGTAGCTAGAAGCAACTGTAATTAAATCAGCTATATGTAACACTTTCTTTCCACTTAAATCTTTTATTGCTTCAGAACTGCTGAAATTACTATCACTTACAACAGTTGATAAATCTTTGTAAATAGAAATATGTGGTTTATTTAACAAATGAGCAATTATATTTGAGAAAAACCAATCTCTACGTTCACCACCTGAAACATAATCAATTTCAGAAACATTAATATTTTCTTCAATATATTGTTTCATTGTATCAATAACATCTCTATAGATTGCATTGTTTTTATATTGTGATAAACTTCTTTCAAAAACTTTTGCTGGTAAAGATTGTTTGTCAGCCAAACATTCATCAATAAAACTTAAAAATTCAACAGCTTCTTTTTCACTTCCATAAACAAAATGTGTATTGATAAAATAAGGACCTATTTTACCAGAAGTGTACCAAAATGGCTTATTTTCTTCACAGAATTTTATAGCATTTGTTTCAAACAAATATGACATGATATCAGACATAAAAATTCCTCCTTAAAATTACTAAAAATATTTTAAACAAAAAAATGCTATTTGTCAATAAAATTCAACATAAAAGTTTGTATCAATTATTAGAATAATTCGCATATAATACAAAAAATATATTCTTTTTTTAATTTTTGTGATATAATAATTTTAGTTGGAGGTATGCTTATGAATAAATATATGGAAAAAGCGTATTTGAATGCAATGCATGGAATAGAAAATAGTGAAGGAGGTCCTTTTGGAGCTGTTGTTGTAGATAGCAATGGTAGAATTGTCGGAAATGGCAACAATCGTGTATTAAAAAACTTAGACCCTACTGCCCATGCTGAAATTGTTGCAATTCGTGATGCTTGTTTAAATCTGCATACTAGAGATTTATCAGATTGTACATTGTACACTACATGTGAGCCTTGTCCTATGTGTCTTTCTGCTATTGTATGGTCTAATATTAAAAATTTTTATTTTGGCTGTACTAGAAAAGATGCTGGAGAAATCGGTTTTAGGGATGATTTACTTTATAATTATTTAGAAAACCCTGATTTGCACAAAGATTTATTAAAAGCAATTCCCCTAGATAGAGACGATTGTCTTAAAATTTTTCAAAAATATACAAACGATAATGGTACAATATATTAAAAAATGGCGGTATTAATACCGTCATTTTTAATATATTTACATTATAACAGTTACATTTACTACTCCTTTGTTTTCTTCTAAGTGAATTGAATTCTCTGTTTCTACTCCATCAACTGTTACTTTTTCAACTCCTGTATTTTTCCCATCTGGATTTTCTACTACAATATTATATAATGTGTTTCCCCATTTATATCTCATACTGTAAGTTCTCCATTCTTTTGGGATACATGGTTCTACTGTTAAAACACCTTCTTTAACTTTTAGCCCTAATATATATTCAATTCCTGCTTTATAATACCAGCTAGAAGAGCCTGTATACCATGTCCAACCTCCTCTACCTGCTAAATTGCTTGCTCCATAAATATCTGCTGATATAACATATGGCTCTACTTTATATTTATTTGCCATTTCCTTTGTTCTACTATGCTCAATAGGATTTATCATTTTATACAATTCAAAAGCTTTATCACCAAATCCCAATAATGCTTCAGCAATAATTGCCCAAATTGCTCCATGTGTATATTGTCCACCATTTTCTCTTACTCCTGGCAAATATGCTTTTATATATCCCGGTTCTAGTTTTCCTTTTTCAAATGGAGGATCTAACAATTTAATAATTCCATTTTCTTTATCTACTAAATGATTTTCTAAGCTTTCTATAGAAATATATTTTTTGTCATTGTCACCCGCTTCTGAAATAGTAGCCCAGCTTTGAGCAATACTATCAATCCTACATTCATCATTTTCCATACTTCCCAAAATTTGCCCATCATCTGTATATGCTCTTTTATACCATCTACCATCCCATCCACTTGTATTAAGTGCTTTTTTCAAGTCTTGCTTGATTTTTTCATATTTCTCTACTCTAGCAACATCACCTTTTTCATTTATAATAGGTATCCATTTATCCAAAATATTATATAAGAAAAATCCTAGCCAAATACTCTCTCCTTTTCCTTTATTCCCAACTTCACTCATTCCGTCATTCCAATCACCAGAGCCAATTTTAGGAATTCCATGCTCGCCAAAATTCAAACTTTTTTCAATAGCCCTTATACAATGATCATAAATTGTACCCATACATTTTCCTTCATCATATTTATCATATTTTTCATCTTCATCTTTTCCCAATATATTTCCACATAAAAAAGGTGTTTCAATATTCAAAATTTCTCTATCACCTGTAAAGTTAATATATTCTGCCGTTACATATGCAAGCCATAATAAATCATCAGAAAATCTAGTCCTAATACCTCTTGAAGTTTCATCATGCCACCAGTGCTCTACATCACCTTCTTCAAATTGATGTTTACTATGCTTTATAATCTGATTTTTCAAATATTCTGGTTCAATATATTTTAAGCAAAGTGTATCTTGCAATTGATCTCTAAAACCAAAAGCACCACCTGATTGATAATATCCAGTTCTTGCTAATAATCTACTTGCAATTGTTTGATAAACTATCCATCCATTTAATAAAATATTTGTAGTTTCAACAGGAGTAGCCACTTGTAATCTTTCAATTTTATTTTTCCATTCATTTTTCACTCTTTCTAATTCCTGTCTACAATTTTGAATTTTGCTATATTTATAACTATTATTCTTGCTATCCAAAACACTTTCTTCTGCACCTAAAACCATAACAATTTCCTTTTGCCCAAAACTTTCAACTTCCACTTCTATTTCATATGCAATACATGCTTTTCCCCCTAAGCTAGTTTCATTATTTAACATAGCTTTATTTATACCATCTGGATTTTCTATACCTCCATGTCCTAAAAAGAAATTTTTATCTCCAGTATATGACTGTATTTGCTCACTACTTGAAACATAGACCACATTTGAAAATTCACTATTATATAGATTTTGAGCTAACAGTGTATTACTATTTTTATCAAACTGTAAGTGAATATATTCTGAAATTTTTTGTTCATCTTCACCTAAAACAGGTTTATTATAATAATAAATTTTTAATTTTTTTCTATTAGGTGTGCTATTTTTTAAAGTAAGAATTTGCACTTTTACACTATCTTCTTTTGGAACAAACACTTCTAAATTTTGTTCTAGCCCATCACTTTTGTGTTTATATACACAATATCCAAAACCATATATTACATAATAATATTTATCATCAGGCATAGGGTTTAAGCCTAAAGACCATGTTTTTTTGTTTTCTCTATCCTTAATATAAATAACTTCTGATGGTATATCAAAATTAGGTTGGTTTGCCCATGAAGTCACTCTATTCAATCTACTGTTTTTATACCATGTATATCCACCCATATTTTCTGTTACTAGTGTACCAAATTTTTCATTAGCCATTACATGTGACCACACAGTTGGTAGACGGTTTTTCTTATCCATTTTTATTACATATTCTTTACCATCACTAGAAAAAGCCCCATATTCATTATCAAATTTTGATTCTTCCATAATATTGATACTAGTATTATCATCTACATCTTCTAATAAAATTGATGATGTTTCTTCATCTGCAATAGATTTTATTTTTTCAATATATTCTTCTTCAATTTCATTCATTACATTTTGTATACTACCTTTATCACTATCAATAACTAAACTTGCAACAAACTTTAATAGATCCATATCTTGCTTTGAAATTTCACTTTTATTTAATTCAAAAATTCCACCTCTAATATTTTTTAGATATGCCATATTTGAATTTAAAATTAAATTTTCTATTTCTTCTCTAACATAATTTTCGTAGCTGTGTTTCTCTTCATCAATAAGCACTAATTCAACTTCTATTCCTTTTACTCTAAAAAATTCATATGCCTTGAGTATTTCTCTGACACAATCTGTATCATTCGCATTTTTTACTTTTACCAAAATGATTGGCAAATCACCTGATATTCCATACTTCCATAATTCTCTTTGCAAATATACTTGTTTTGGCAAATTTCTTAAGCTATTCTTTTTATACGGATTTTCAAATAAAATATATGAAAGTATTTTTTGATATTGTTTCATCTCTGGTGCTTTAATACATAAATATCGACTTTGTGCTTCTATTTTTGCTTTAGATATTTCAAACGCTTTCTCTACTGTTTCTTTAGTTTTATATTTTTTAACATTTTCTAGTAACAATTCTTTGTTTTCTCCAACTGATAAAACCAAATTAAGTTCTAGTTTATCTTGAGGTTTTAGCTTTATAGTTCTCTTTAATGCAACAACGCCTTCTGTAACATATCCTATTTTTTGCGAAAACGGTGTTGAATTTTGTATCATTTCTGGTATTCCAATATTCCCTCTTCCTGAAAACTTTTCTTTGTCAATTTCATATTCTAAATTTCCAATCATCTCATTGTTTGCACCTAATAAATTTGCAACCAAATACAACTCCTTTTCATTTTTTTCACGCCTTTTGCGTTTTACAACAACACTATTAGTTTGTTCATCATAGTCATATACCAAAAATAAATTATTAAATATAGGATGTGCATCATCTTGCTCCTTTCTTGATAAAATTGGTTCAAAATATGCATTTACCTCTAATATTTCTTCTGATAGCCCTCTGTTTTCTAAAGTAATTCTGCGTATCTCAGTTGCATCATCTGGACTAATAATTGTCTCTATCTTAGTATTTATATTATCCTGTTCCATCTCTTGCTCTATTTTATCAGGCATAAAACTTATTTTATAATTATTTTCATTGCTCTTTCTAAAAGAATTCCATATATTTTTTGTCTTTATATTCTTTACAGCAAAAAATATTCCCTGAGGATAATCATCTGTTTTTTTATAACGTGTTACATAGATGTTTTTATATTTACTAAAACCTTCTCCCTTTTGATTCATTGCAATTACATAATCATCATCTGATATGACATTTCCTCTTATGATATTACCATCAAATTTGGTATATGTTTCTACACTATAATCTTCATAATCAGTATAAACAGGTTTTTCTATCTTCTCTTTCATTTCTTTTGTAATAATTGCAGTTTCAGGCATTGTCTCCTGCAATAAAATAGTTGTACTTGCAATCTCTGGATTTTTTACAAACCTCTTTTGCAAAATATTGTCATTTATTAAATTGTTAATTGAAAGCAAAATTAATGCTTGATGATGTGCCATATATGTTTTAACTGGTGAAGCTCTTTTACCTTTTTCTATCCTTTCAGGTGTAAAATCTATTGATTCATAAAAACCATATTTCCCATACATTCCATAACTTTCTAGTTCTTTAAGATTGTGTATTACTTTTTTAGGTACATCTGTAATTGCTAAAACACTTCCATATGTTGCAACAACCATTTCGTCACCAAGTCCTCTTTTTAATCCTAGCCACGGAATTCCAAAAGCCTTATATTGATAATTTCCTTGCAAATCTTTCACATTAAAAGCTGTTTCTGATATTCCCCAAGGAATCTGCAATTCTTTACTATATTCCATTTGGCTTTTAAGCATAAATCTGCAAGATTCATCTAAAAGACTTCCCCTATATTTTGGCATATTTACATTTGGCATCAAATATTCAAAAGACGTCCCAGACCAAGAAATAAGTCCCTTATTTCTTCCCAATGTAGTCAAAGTTCTACTCAATTTATTCCAATGTTTTGCTGGGATATCCTTTTTACTAATCGCAATAAAACTAGCTTGTCTTGCCTCAGAAGCTAATAAATCATAATATGAATCTGTCAATTTATTTTCTTCAATGTTATAACCAATTGAAAATATTTGATGTTCTTTATTATATAATAATGAGAAATCAGTTTCTTCAATAAGCACCTTGATATGAGTTATCATTGTTTCTATTCTTTGCTCCGCTTTTTTCTCATAAACACTCTCTAAAAAAGCTTTTGTAGTGTACAAATATCCTACAAAATTGCCACTATCCACTGTTGAAATATATCTAGGATTTAATGGCTTTTTAGTTTTAATATCATACCAATTATATAAATGACCATTCCATTTTTCTAATTGTCCTATTGTTTCAAGCATTTTTTCTAACAAATCAATTACATTTTCTAAAGAAATAAAATTCATATCATAGCCAGAAATCACTGCTAATAAAGATAACCCAATATTTGTTGATGAAGTTCTTCCTATAACTTTTTGTTTTCTATCAGCTTGGTAGTTATCTGGTATAAGATAATTATTTTCTGGCGTCAAATAGGTTTCAAAAAATTGCCATGTACGTTTTGCAATATCTAATAAATATTTATTATCTTCTTCTGTAATAGTATCTTTAGCATTTTTTGAAACAATCTCTTTACTAATCATACACATAATATATGGTGTAATAACCCACAAAATTCCTAAGGTAATTCCTATAATGTTATTTGAAAAACAACACAAAATTGCCAAAATACCGACAACACAATTTACACTCATTTGTGTATAATAAGAGGCAATATCTGTTTTTGCTTGATTTTCAGCTTCTTCTGAAGTTGTCCATTCTAATAAATGCATTTTTGTTATATTTTTCCTATA
>CANRBU010000059.1 GCA_947628925.1 uncultured Clostridia bacterium
TTTTTATAAAAATATGATTTTTTCAATCCAATGGTTTTCAATTAATTCTGCTATTTCTGAATTACCTTTTACATCTTTTAAATTTGAACCATGCATAGTAAAAATCCCTTTTACTCCTGAGCAAACAGCATATTTTATTGCAACAACATCTTGTTTTGTACCTATTTCATCACATGCTATTATTTCTGGTGACATAGTTCTAATTAATATCTGCATTCCTTGTGCTTTAGTTATATTTTCAATTATATCTGTCCTGATTCCAATATCATTTTGTGGAGTTCCTCTATATGTTGCTGAAATTTCGCCTCTTTCGTCAACCACCCCACATGTTTTTCCTCTAAAATGTATTTCAGGAATTCCATTACTAATATTCCTTATCAAGTCACGCAATACTGTCGTTTTACCTTTTCCAGGTGGTGATACGATTAATGTTGTATATATAGTGTTATGTTCTTTGTCAATAACCTCTTTCAAATATCTGTTGCTACATCCTTTTATTTCTCTTGCAATTCTAAAATTCAAACTAGAAATGTTTTTTACATTTATAATTTTGCCATTTTCTATAACACATGTTCCCGTTATTCCTACTCTGTGACCACCAAAAATAGTGATATATCCTTGACATATTTGATTTTTATATGCATATATTGAATTTTCACACAATTTCTCTAAAATGTATAAAATTTCTGTTTCTGTTATTATGTATTGTATTATAATATCTACGTCTTTTAATTTAATTAAAATTGGCCTATTATTTCTAATTCTAATTTCTATTGCATTTTCCTCAATGTTTGCATTTGGGTTTTGTTTGATTGCTTCATTTATTAAAATATAAATATTATTAGGAAAGTATTTTAAAATATCTTTCATTTTACACCAATGCCTTTCTAAGGCCTATTGCTTGTCTTTTGTACTGCCTTGTATAATGACTTTTCTTGTATAATGACTTTTCTGTGTAGCAAAAGAAAAGACATATAATATATCTCTATATTATATGTCTTTATTTTTTATTTAGAACTTATTTTATTGAAAATGTTTACTCTTCCCAGTTGTGATAAACATTTGATACATCATCTAGTTCATCTAATCTTTCCAATAGTCTTTCCATTTTTTCTGCACCTTTTTCGTCAAGTGCAACTGTTGTTGTTGGTACCATTTGTACAGATGCTTCTAAGAATTCTATTCCTTCTTCTTCTAATTTTTCTCTTACATTTGAAAATTGTGAAGGATCTGTTGTAATTGCGTAAACTTCGTCATCTGTTGTAAAGTCTTCAGCTCCTGCTTCTAGTACTAACATCATTAATTCTTCTTCATCTTTGTCTGTTGAAGCTTTTTCAATTACAATTACGCCTTTTTTATTAAACAAATATGATACACATCCTGTTGTTCCTAGGTTTCCACCTGCTTTATCAAATACATGTCTAACATCTGCTGCTGTTCTATTTTTATTATCTGTTGCAGCTTCTACAATGATTGCAACTCCATTTGGTCCATAACCTTCATATGTAATTTCTTCATAATTATTAGCATTTCCTGCTCCTGAAGCTTTTTTTATTGCATTGTTTATTGTATCATTTGGCATATTTGCAGCCTTACATTTTGCAATTACATCTTTTAATTTTGAATTTCCTGCTGGGTCTGGTCCTCCTTGTTTAACTGCAATTAAAAGTTCTCTTCCTAATTTTGTAAAAACTTTTCCTCTTGCAGCATCTGTTTTTCCTTTCTTTGCTTGGATATTAGCCCATTTGCTATGTCCTGACATATTGTTTCCTCCTATCATTTTATTGATTTTCATATTTATTCTACCATACTTTTTCAGTTTTGTGTAGATTTTTTAGATATTTTTTTATTTTTCACTATAAACTTATCAAAAAACGCAAGTACCGCTGGTAGTAGTGTTAATATTAAAATTGTTGAACATATTGTTCCTTCAGAAATTGTTTTACATATTTTTGCTGCAATTGCTGATGCAAAATTTGCAATAATTAAAGTTACTATAATAAGTATTGAACTTGAGGTTAGTATTGTATGTATTGATTTATTATATGAGTCAATTATCGCCTCTTTTATTCCTTTAGTTTTTCTATGTTCAAGATAATATGAAGTATACAAAATAGCATAATCAATTGTCGCTCCCATGAGTATACTTTGTACAATAAGTATTGAGATAAAATAAACATTTTCTCCTATAATTGATAATATTCCCATTGTTAAATATACTGCTGTTTGTATAGTAAGCACTAATATAGTTGGAATAATTACTGATTTAAAAGTAACTGCAACCACTATAAATATTGCTACCATGGTTATTATTGTCATGAAGTTTAATTCACCATCAAATGTTTGGCTTATTTCGTATGCCATTGGTGAATCTCCTATTACATAAAATTCTCCCAAATCTTTACCCAGTGTATCTTTTAGGTTTTGGATAAATTCAAAAGTTTCCTTTGATTCTGGAGCAAATTTTGTGTTTAGAACAATTCTTGAATATTGTTCTCCTATTAGCAATTCTTTTGCATCATTAATAGTCGTTTTTGCATCTATTATATCTTTTCTCATATCATCTTCTATAAAATCTGTAAATCTCTCATCTTGCAAAACATTTTCATTTAAAAATTCAACAAATTCTTCTACAGTCATTTCCCAATTATCATCATATTGTTTGTCACTTCCATAATATGTATATAGTACTTCAACTGTATTTTTTTCTACATAATTACTTAATTTACTGATAATAGCTAGAATTTCATCTGAAGTATATTTTACATTGTTTAGACTATTTTCCATAATGCCTTTAACTGTATTCAATTTTGATATTTTTTCTTCATCAAAATTGCTTGCATATTCTTTATTTGTAATTACATCTTCAAGTATAAAGTTTACAAATTCTTTTAGCGATAAAGTTGCATTTTTATTTACATATTTACTTGTATATAGACCATAAAGTAAATTTGTATTTTCTTTATCTATTCCTAATAAATTTGATAATTGATTACTATTATATTTTTGATTGTTTATAATTCCTTTCATCGCTGATTGAAGTAAATTTAAGTCTTTTATTGTTTTATTTGTAATCTTATTTACAAGCATTGAATCATTTTTGTGTACAAGTACAAAATCTACAAATTCTTTTGGTGTTAATTTTGTAGTATTTTGATTAAATACATATAAAGTATATATGTTTTTAACACTATCTCTATTTATGCCTATTTCATTAGATAATTCTTGTTCTGTAAATTGTTTATTGTTTAATGTATTTTCCATTATCTTAGATAATAATTTTAATTGTTCTACTGTAGCTTGATTTATAGTGTTTTTAGCCTGTTCATTATTTAATATTAATTTTACAAATTCATTAGGTGTTACTACCCAATTGTTTATATTTCCTTTTGCATAATCTATTAAACTATATAATTGGTACATTTGCTCTAAATCCATATTAAAAATTTGTGCTAATTGTTTAGCTGTATATGTAGTTTTTTTGTTAGACGTACCATCATCTATTACAATCTTTAATAATTTTAAATTATTTAAAGTATTTTCATCTAATGTGATTCCTGTTTTGCTGTAATTATCTAAAACCAAATTTATAAGTTCTTGTGGTGTTAATTTTTGTTCATTTGGTAATTTTGCTAACATATATACTAAGTCTACAAGGCTTTGATTAAAGTTTCCAAACACTTGTCGTAATTGTTCTTTATTCATTTTGGTTAAATTTATGTTGTTTTTATTTTGTGCAAAAGGCAATAAATTCTCTAATTTTTCAGTATCTACTCCTGCTAAATATTTTGTATTATTTTTTATTGCAATTGTATTTTCTATAAAATCTGCTATACTTAGCTTAGTTTTAGTATCTATTTTACTATATTTTAATAATAAGATTTGATTGATTTTTTCTTGTTCTATTCCAAATAAACTAGATAATTCTTTATTTGTCATTTGCTTATTTATTATAGTTTTATTACTAAATGTAGAAAGTAGTTTTATATTTTTTATAGTTGCCTCATCAAAATCTTTTGCATATTCACTATCTTTTAACACATTATTTAATACAAAATTTGAAAACTCTGCAATTGTCATTTTTATATTAGATACATTTGTTAAGCAATAATATTTATACAATTCTTCTGCAGTAGTTTTATCAATTCCCAACAGTTCTGCTATTCCAGAACTTGTCATTTTAGTTTGTATTGTATTTTTGTTTGTAATTTTTGATAAAATATTTAATTTGTTTTTACTTTCAGCATCAATTTTTTTGGCATATTTTTCATTTGTTAATACATCTTTGTTCATAAAATTGACAAATTCATTTAATGTGATTTGTGTATTATTATTTTTTGAAAGATAATATGTAAAAATATCATCTATACTATTTTTTTCTATTTCCAGTATGCTTGCTATTTCACTTGATGTTCTTTTTTTATCCATAGCAGTTTTTGTAACAAAATTTTTTAATCTTGCTACATCTTGTTTAGTTTTTGCATCTATTTTTTCATTTGTTTTTTCATTGTTATATGCTTCAGTTTCAATAAAATCTATAAATTCTTCAAAAGTCATTGTGTTATTTTTTTCAGGGTTATAATAATCAAAATATACTATTTTTAGCAAATAGTCTTCAATACTAACATCTGAGCCTAAATCGTTTAACTTATCATTTAATTTATCATAAGTTAATTTTTCATTTATTGTGTTACTATATCCTAAAACTTCATCTATTTTTTCTTCATTTTCTAGGTCTTTTAAATACTTTGAAATTTTTTGTTCATCTTCATTTTTATATATTACAGCAATTTGGTTATTTTCTGGAAAAATATTCATTATACTATCTGATTGTGAATCTGTATAATCAATTCCTAGATTTCCTTTTAATAAAAAGCTTGTTATAAACACTATAAGAAACATTGGAACTGCAATATATCTTATTTTATAGCTATAACTTCCTAATTTGTTCAAAGTAATTTTTGGGCTTTTCTTTTTTGTTTTTACAATCCATTTATCAAACATTAATATTAAATCTGGCAACACAAAGAAAATGCAAATTAAGCTAAATAGCACTCCTTTTGCAAGAACAAAGCCTAAATCTTTTCCTATTTTAAATGTCATAAATACTAGTGCTAAAAGGCCTACTATTGTAGTAACAGAGCTACTTGATATGGCTTGAAAAGCTTTATACAAAGCTCCTTTCATAGCTTTTACTTTATCTTTTTCAATTTTCTTTTCTTGATCATATCTGTTCATTAGCATTATTGAATAATCCATTGATAATGCCATTTGTAGTATTGCTGTTATTGAATTTGTAATATGTGATACATTACTAAATATTATATTTGTTCCTTTATTTAAAACTACTGCCATTAATATTGAAGTTAAAAATAAAAAAGGTTCAACATAAGATTCGCACATTATAAGTAAAATTACCAATGCACATGCAACTGCAAGTACAATTATCCAAATTGGTAGTACATCTTTGTTAGTTTCAGATACATCACCACTTGTATAAAAAGTATAATCTTCGTATTTTTCTGTTATTTGGTTATATACTTCTGTCGCCATTTCAGAGTCAGATTTATCATCTACTGTAATAACATATAGAGTGTAGTTTTCTTTATTATATTCTTCTGTATTGTCATAATCTACACTTTCTACTCCATCTATTTTTTCTAAGTTGTCTTTTATTTCTGTTTTTTGTGTTTCTTGCAGATTTTCAAACATTATGTTTAAAGTACTAGTTTCAGTTCCTGCAAATTCTTTTTCCATTATGTCCATACCTTTTCTTGTTTCTGAAGTGTCTGGTAAATATTTTGCAATGTCATAATTGATTTTTACTTTTGTTGATAATATTCCTGAAATAATTGTAAGTATAATAAATAAAATTAAAATAAAATGTCTTTTGTTAATTATAAAGTCTGTGATTTTTCTCAAGATATCTACGCTTCCTTTCTTTTTGCACACTTTATTACGGACTTTTTTGAAACATCTAATATTTCAAAAAAGTCCGTAAGTAATAAGATTAATCAATACAATTATTGTATTCTTTCTACATTATATTTATTATTGTACCATGCGATTATTACAGAACCAACTGTATTTCCTAGTACCATAACAAACAAATATACTAAAACTTTTAAGGAGAAGACTCCAGCTATGCTAAAGTAAAACATATTAGCAACACAGTGTTCAAATCCGCATAATATAAATGCCATAACTCCCATAAATATAGAAATATATTTTCCTATAACATCTTTTTCTTTTTTATAGTTATTTACTGCAATATACATGATAATTCCACACATAATTGATAAAATAAAGATACTTAATAAATTATCATTTAATTTAACATTTACTATGTTTGTTGATGTTTCTATATAATTTTCGAATCTTGTAAAACGCATTAGAGTTCCTACTGCAAAAGTTCCAATAAAATTACCTATTAATGATAATAATAATTCTATAATATATTTTGGTTTATTTACTAATATGTACCCCACTTTACCTGTATATAGGTTAAAAGAATATATACATACTGTAAGTAGTCCAAATGAGAATATAAAAGCACCTGCTATTTTGTTTTCAATAGCTAAATATGCTATACCTCCTATGCTAATTAAAATTCCTGCATATATACCTTTAATTAAAAAGTCTAAATATTTTTTCAAATCTAACCACATCCTCTTTATTATTTCGTACCAGTCAAAAATATGGTCTGGTCTTAAAGATTTTTCTGTTACTGCTTTTAACTTTTCGTTAATATTTAATATAGCATTTTTTGTATTATTTTGTCAAGATTTAAAAATGGTATTTTAAATTTACTCTTTATATGTTTAAAATTTTTTTAATATTTTATTTAATTGCATTACATTTTTTATTTTTTCTTATTTACTTTATAGTAAATTTTTATTTTTTGGTTTTCTTTTTTTGTGTTCGCAAAAATGTAAAATATTTACAAATGGCATTTTTTAATTTTTATAAAAACTGGTTGTCTCTGGTGAATAAAACCGTATACGCACGACAATTCGACGCAAGCCGGTAATGGCAAGAGTTCTGTGGCAAGTT
>CANRBU010000060.1 GCA_947628925.1 uncultured Clostridia bacterium
ATTGTAAAATGCAGGAAAAGCGGAAAAGAAGCTTATTATATGTTAGATGATGACCATGTAAAAGAATTATTTGAAGTTGGTATAGAGCATATATATCATAAAGAAATAGAGTCTACTAGAGAGGAATGTGATTAAAGATGAAAAAGATTATACTTTCAAGTATCCTTTTTGTTATTGCACTTGTTGCTCCAATAGAACAAAAATGGATAACAAATTTAATGTATATTATAAGTTATTTTATTGTAGGTATTGAAATTATCAAAGAAGCAATTATAAATATACTAAATAAAAAAATTTTTGACGAAACTTTCTTGATGTCAATTGCAACTATTGGTGCAATCATTATAGGTGAATATCCAGAAGCAGTTGCAGTTATGATTTTTTATCAAATAGGAGAAATGTTACAAGATTATGCAGTTGATAAATCAAAAAGAGCAATTACAGAAGTAATGAACATAAGACCTGATTATGCAAATGTAAAACGTGATGGAAAAACAATAAAAGTGAATCCAAAAGATGTAAAAATTGGAGAAAAAATTGTAATAAAACCAGGAGAAAAAGTTCCTTTAGATGGAAAAATAATTGAAGGAAATTCCATGCTAGATACAAGTAGTATTACAGGAGAATCAATGCCAAGAGAAGTTAATATTGGTGATGAAGTAATAAGTGGTTGTATAAACCAAAATGGTGTAATTACAATAGAAGTAACAAAAGAATATGGTGAATCTACTGTTAGTAAAATTTTAGACTTAGTAGAAAATGCAAGTGAAAAAAAGTCAAAATCAGAAAACTTTATGACAAAATTTGCTAAATACTATACACCAATAGTTGTACTAATAGCACTTATTTTAGCAATTATCCCACCATTTATTTTTTCAGATACAACATTTGTGGAGTGGTTATATAGAGCATTAACATTTCTAGTTGTATCTTGCCCATGTGCGATGGTAATATCAATACCATTAGGATTTTTTAGTGGACTTGGAGGAGCTTCTAAAAATGGAATATTGGTAAAAGGAAGTAATTATTTAGAAGCTTTGTCAAATGTGGATACTATTGTTTTTGACAAAACAGGAACTTTAACAAAAGGTATGTTTGAAGTACAAAAAGTAGAAAGTGAAAATATGGCAAAAGAAGAATTATTAGAAATAGCAACACTTGCAGAATGTAATTCAAACCACCCAATTTCTTTATCATTAAAACAAGCATATGGAAAAGAACCAGAAAAAAATCGTATTTCAAGTACAAAAGAATTAACAGGAATGGGACTTTGTGCTACAATAGATGGCAAAGAAGTTTTAATAGGAAATGAAAAACTTCTTAATAATGAAAATATTTCATATAAAAAAGCACAAGAAATAGGCACAATTTTATATATAGCAATTGACAAAAAATTTGAAGGATATATTGTAATTGCTGACAAAATAAAAGATGATGCAAAATCTACAATTCAAAAACTAAAACAAAATTATCAAATAAAAACTATAATGTTGACAGGTGACAAAAAAGAAGTAGGTACAGAAGTTGCAAATAAGTTAGAAATAGATGATGTGTATACAGAATTATTGCCTAATGAAAAAGCAGAAAAAATAGAGAAAATTATAGAAAACTCTAAGAAAGATGGAAAAGTAGTTTTTGTAGGTGATGGCACAAATGATGCACCAGTTTTAGCAATTTCTGATGTTGGAATTGCCATGGGAGGTTTAGGCTCTGATTCAGCAATCGAAGCAGCTGATATTGTTATTATGACAGATGAATTATCAAAAATTTGTAAAGCAATTAATATATCACGAAAAACAATGAAAATATTAAAAGAAAATATTATTTTCGCAATTTTTGTAAAAATATTAGTTTTAGTACTAAGTGCAATAGGAATAGGAACTATGTGGGAAGCAGTTTTTGCAGACGTAGGAGTAACAATTATTGCTATTTTCAATAGCCTTAGAGTTGGAAGAAAGTAGACAATAGAAAGGGTTGTGAAACAAAATGGGGTATTTTACATATATGATAAGGTGTGCAGATAATTCAATTTATACAGGCATGACAAATAACCTAGAAAAAAGGTTAGAAGAACACATGTCAAAAAAAGGTGCAAAATATACAAAATCACATGATGCAATAAAAATAGAAATAGCATGGAAAAGCAAAGATAAATCATCAGCATGTAAACTTGAATATTATATAAAACAACTTACAAAAAAAGAAAAAGAAGATTTAATAAAAAAAGAAAAATTGTCTACTTACTTAAAAGGAAAAGTAGATTGTAGAAAATACAGAAAAATTAAATGATAGTACTATTTACAATGACTAAAATTAGGTATATAATAAATATGCAAAATAATAAATTTTATAATAAAAGGAAGGGAAAAAACATGAAAGAAACAATAATTAATGTAAAAGGAATGGTATGCAATGGATGTGAAAATAGAGTTCAAAACGCCTTAAAAACAATAGAAGGTGTAGAAAACGTAGTTGCAGACCATACAAAAGGAATAGTTACAGTTACTTCAAAATCAGAAGTAGAAGAAAGTGTTTTAAAAGATAAAATTAATGATATTGGTTTTGAAGTTGTTTAGGAGGAACATAAACAAATATGAAAAAGATAATTTTATCTATTGATGGCATGACTTGTAGCGCTTGCTCTAATGGGTTAGAAAAATATTTAAACAAACAAAAAGGAATTACAAATGCATTTGTTAATCTTGTTATGGCAAACGCTACTATTGAATATGATGAAAAAATATTAAATATACCACAAATAGAAGAATTTGTAAAACAAGCAGGATTTAAAAGCTTGGGAGAATTCAAAGAAATAAAAATAGAAGAAAAAAATAAAAAAGAAAAAATTAAATTCATAGTTTTCACACTATTAGCAATTATTTTAATGTATATTTCAATGGGACATATGGTTAATTTACCAGTAATTCCATTTCTAAATCCACACACTGAGCCAATTAATTACATGTTGGCTTTAATGCTATTAACAATATGTTTTATAATTTACGGTTTTGACATCTTAAAAAATGGATATAAAAACTTAATACATAAAACTCCTAATATGGATACTTTAGTTGGAATAGGGGTTACAGCAAGTTTTTTATATAGCTTGTATAATATGTATTTAGTCTTTAATGGAAACCACCACCAAGTAATGAATTTATATTTTGAATCTTCTGCCATTGTGATTTATTTTATAAAATTAGGCAGATATATTGATGGCATTAGTAAAGATAAAACAAAAGAAGCCATAAAGAAATTAGTGGAAATTACGCCAAACACAGCAATAGTCAAAATAGATGGAATAGAAAAAGAAGTTACACTTGATGAAATTCATAAAGGTGATATTGTAATAGCAAGAGCAGGGGACAAAATTGCAGTAGATGGTGAAATTATATCAGGTAAATCACATTTTGATGAATCATTCATAACAGGAGAAAGTAAGCCTGTTACAAAAGAAGTAGGAAATAAAGTAATTGCAGGAAGCTTAAATTATGATGGATATATCGAATACAAAGCAGAAAAAATAGGCAAAGAATCAACTGTATCAGAAATTGTGAGATTAGTTGTAGAAGCAAGTAATACAAAAGCACCAATCGCAAAAATAGCTGATACTGTATCAGGATATTTTGTGCCTAGTGTTATAGCTATTTCAATAATTACATTTATAGTGTATTTATTAATTGGTCAAGATTTTGCAACAGCAATGACAACTTTTGTTACTATATTAGTTGTAGCTTGTCCTTGTAGTTTAGGTTTAGCAACACCTTTAGCAATTGTTGTAAGCGAAGGACTATGTGCAAGTAATAGCATTTTAGTAAAGAAAAGTGAAATATTAGAAAATGCAAAAAAAGTTAACACCATTGTTTTTGACAAAACAGGAACTTTAACTTATGGAAAACTAAAAATAGCTGAAATACTTAACTTTAGCAGTATTGACAATAATCAATTACTACAATTAGCAGGTAGTATAGAAAGTAAATCAACACATCCAATAGGAAAAGCTTTTACTGACTATTTACAAGAAAACAATCTACCAATATTAGATCTAAACGATTTTGAAAATATAGCAGGTTATGGAATTATAGGAAAAATAGCAAATGAAAGTATTATTTTAGGAAATTCTAAAATACTTGAAAAATATCAAATAGAAAATACACATATAGAAGAAGAAAAGAAATTAGCTGACAAGGGAAACAGCATAATATATGTAGTAAAGGAAAAACAAATACTTGCTCTTATTGGTGTAAATGATATTGTTAGAGAAAATGCTAAAGAAGTAATTAGCATATTAAACAATAACAACATACAAACAATTATGCTAACAGGAGATAATAAAGAAACAGCTGAAAAGATTGCAAAAAATATAGGAATAAAAGAAATAATAGCAAATGTTGTACCAGTAGAAAAATCAAAAACAATTAAAAAATTAAAAGAAGAAAATAAATTTGTAATGATGTGTGGGGACGGCATTAATGACAGCCCAGCACTTGCAAGTGCAGATATAGGCATAAGTGTAAATAGCGGAACAGATATTGCCATGGACTCATCAGATGTAATTTTAACCAAAAATGATTTATCAAGTATTGTAACTTTACTAAAAATAAGTAAAAAAACAATAAGGAATATCAAACAAAATCTCTTTTGGGCTTTTTTCTATAATACTTTAATGATTCCTATTGCTATAGGTCTATTAAAACCATTTGGAATTTCAATTAACCCAATGTTAGCAAGTATAGCAATGGTGTTTAGTAGTATAACTGTAATATTAAATGCCCTAAGATTAAGGAAAATATGAGACCAAAATTTAGATAGAATAAAATAATAAAAAAATGTTGACAAACGATAAATATTTAGTATAAAATAAATTTGAATTTTGATGACTAAAATATACCAAAGAAAGGGAGAATGGAAAGTGAAAAAACAACCATTAAATAAGCGGAATAACTATCACTACACTAGTTATAACAATTATAGTTATATTGATTTTAGCAGGAATTAGCATAAGTACATTATCGGGAGATGATGGGATAGTAAATAAAGCTATAGACACTAGGGATATAGTAGATAGAGAGGCTTTTGTAGACGCTGTGCAGACAGAGGTCTTATTAACTATGTCAGATACAGGAAGGTTTGATACTGAACATTTTAAAAAGAGAATAGAAGAACAATTAAAAGATAAATACAATCCAACTATTTCAGAAGATGATGATTCAATCACAGTATCAGATGATAGATATGATGTCACACTTGACAAAGAAAGTGGAGACGTTACGGGTTCAAAGAATACAGAAGGAATATGGCCAAGATTTAATTCAGAAGTATATGAAATGGACGGATCTCTACGTAAACCAATAGAAGACAGCGAAGAACTAATTTTGGGTGTCGAAGTAACAAATGAAGAAGCCTTCAAAGGTGGAGATGTAGAGATTGTCGTAAAAGAAATAATAGAAAATGAAGATGGAACAATCACAGAACATGAAATAGAACCATATGAAGGTGATGAACCAGATGTACCAGGTACAAAGTTCAAAATTCAAGGACCAAAAGGAAAATACACAGTTGAAGTAAAAGGAACAGACAAAGATGGAAATACAAACACATCAAAGAGAACAGTAGTATTAGAAGAAAATCCAAGAGTAAACATAAACATTAAATTCACACCAAATGGAGGAGAAGGCTATGTAATCCCAACAGGAGAAGAAAAAGCAACAATCAAGACAACAGTAACTTCATCAGAAGGAGACAGAGAAAGATATTCATACTGGTATTGCTGGAGTAATACAAACGAAGAAAGACCACATATAGGAGATTGGGAACTAGAAGGAAACTGGACACAATTCAAGAGTGGAGAGGAAATAGTAAAAGACGACTGTGTAACAGGTACAGACTACTACTTATGGGTACGTGTATATGACAATGAAGGAGTATTAACATCACAATATGTATCATCAGAAGTATTTAGAGTACACGACAGCAAAGAATCTGACTGGAGCATAACATTTATAGCAAAAGAACCAAATGAAATATATACAAACAAAGACGTATTAGTTACACCAGTATATGGCAAATACCTAACAGAAGAAAGCAGAAAAATCACATGTGAAGGCGAAGAAGGAGAAGACAAAGATTACACAATAAATGGAAGCATAAGTGCAACAGTTAAAACAAACGAGAAAACCGTAACAGTTACAGCATCAGATATAGCAGGAAACGTAGTAACAGAAAGCTACAAAGTAACAAACATAGATAAAATAGTACCAGTAATCCAATTCAACCCTGAAGAAAATACAGAATATGCACAAGAACACGAAACAGAAGTAACAATCACAGATGAAGGTGTAAGTAAACTAGTACCAGACACATTAAGATATGTATGGGTAAATGGAGAAGGAAAAGAACCTACAGAAGAAGAATATAAAGATGTAGTAGAACTAAAAGATAACAAAGCAACAATTAAATTAGACGAAGTTACAGGACCAGATTGGCACTTATGGGTACGTGCAGAAGATAAAGCAGGAAACTTAACAATAGAACACACAAAAGCATTCTGGATGGATAACACATTACCAAATCAAGAAGCACCAGAAGTAGAAACAGGAACAAACACAGTAAAAGTAACATTTAAACAAACAGACGACAACAGTGATGTAGACCCAGAAACAATAGAATACGCAATAAAAGAAGCATCAGCACCAGATGTACCAGCTAGTTGGACATGGGAAAAAGAAGTAGATGGTGAGGACGGTTACCACGTCTTCACCAAAAGGACTTTGGAAACAGAGTACACAGTAAAAACAAAAGTAACAGATAAAGCAAAAAACGGACCACAAGAATCAGAAACAGCAGGAAAAACAACACAAACAATCACAGCACCAAATTTAACAGCAGAACCTAATGATAAGTGGGTAAGTGCTAATGTTACAATAACAATAGAATATCCAGACAGTCCAAACACAAAACTAACACATGAATATAGAATTGGAAAAGACG
>CANRBU010000061.1 GCA_947628925.1 uncultured Clostridia bacterium
AATTAAAAGGTGTTCTTTTAGAAGAAGACTATATAAGATATTCACAAAAATTCATTTTTGAAAGAACAAATTTAATTAAACAAAAGGAAGAATTACAACAAAAATTAATCCAAACAGAAGAAAGGATTAGCCCTAAAAACAAAGCAAAAGAAGAAAAAGAATTAGATATATTAATAGAAAATTTTTTGAAATTAGAAAAATTTGATAAAATGTATTTATACAGTTTAATTAATAAAATTGAGATTGATAAAGACAAGAATGTATACATATATTTTAATTTTTCAAAATTAAATTTTATGGTTGAAAACTTAGATGAATTTATTAAAATTGAGTATATTATATGCCCAAATATAAAATTGATATAATTAAATTATTATGTTGTAATTAAAATTTTGCTATGCTATAATGAAAAAAAAGAAATTTTGAAGGAGGATCAATTATGATTTTTGATATATTAGGTTGGATTGGAATGGTTCTAGTATTATTAGCTTATGGATTATTATCAACAAATAAAATTGATAACGGAAAAATATATCAAATACTTAATTTAATAGCAGCAATTTTTATGGCAATAGGTCTATTACCTAAAAATGCATGGTTTTCATTTGCATTACAGGTTGCATGGGCAGTTATTGCTTTAGTTGCGATTATAAAAATAATATCAAAAAAGAAAAATAATAGTTAAAAAATTATCCTTGTAAATATGATTATTACAAGGATTTATAATTGGTTGGTATATTTTTAAATCCACACCTCTAATGTTTGCTTTCCAACCAAGAGGAAAAGGAATATTTGGAAATTTATTAGAAATTAGAGTGACATTTTTTAAAGAGTTGGCTTCAATCAAATTTGGCTCGATTACCAAATCAACACCATCAGGATTTACCATTGGCATTAAATAAATAGAAGAAGAATTAAAAATATCTCGTATGAAATATCCATATAATTTAGAATTCAAAGTATATGCTTCACAATACACTTCAATAAATTTCACCAAAAGAATACTTGTAATCCATTCATTTCCATGAATAGAAGCGGAATAAAAAACTTGATGAGGACCAACACCCAATTTTACAACATAGATATTTTTTCCCAGAACACTTTTACCAACAGATTCTACATTTAAAAAAGGGTAATTTTGCATCAAAGCATGCAGATTATTTTTCAAAACAGAATAAGTATATTTTATATTAGTTTGAACAATATTCATAAAACTTTACCTCCATCAAATTATATTACAAAACACAAATAATATGAAAAAGATATGGTGAAAAATAAAAAGTTATGATATAGTGTGATAAGGTTGAAAAATAATTACAATGTAGAAAGGGAATGATAATAAAAATGGCAAAAAGAAAAAAGAAATTGAATTTAAATCAAATAATAATAGCATTCATAACACTTATTTTTCTATTGATAATAGCATATTTTGAAAATGTAAATATACAAGAAAAAAATACTATAGAAAATGCAACTGATGCTACTGAAACAGTAAATTATAATGAACTAATAGATGTTCCAGAGTATACAGACAAAGCGTATGTAACTATAAATAATAATATACCATACTTTACAGAAAAAGATTATACGACAGAAGCATTTGAAAAATACAGTGAATTAGATATTTTAGGTAGAAGTGGAGTAGCGTATGCGAATGTTTGCAAAGAGATAATGCCCAAAGAAGGAGAAGAACGTGGTGAAATAGGAAGCATTAAAGATTTATCTGGTTGGATACAAAAAAGGTATGATGATATAATTAAAGATAAATATTTATATAATAGATGTCATTTAATTGGATGGCAACTTGCAGGAGAAAATGCAAATAAAAATAATTTAATAACAGGCACAAGATATTTGAATACAGAGGGAATGTTACCATTTGAAAATGATGTAGCTGATTATATAAACAGAAATGAAAATAATCATGTTTTATATAGAGTAACACCAATTTTTAAGGGAAATAACCTTTTGGCAAGTGGAGTTCAAATGGAAGCATGGTCAGTTGAAGATTCAGGTCAAGGAATTCATTTTAATGTATATTGCTACAATGTTCAACCTGGAATAGTACTTGATTATTCTACTGGAGAAAGTCATGTACAAGAATAAAAATAGAGAAATTGCAATAAAACTATTGTAAATTTCTAGAAAATAATATATAATTACTTTCAAGTTTTAATTCTTAATACTATTAAATCAAATAGTATATATCCAATAAAAATATAAAATAAGACGAAGGAGTGGTTATATATTGAATTTAGATATAGTCAATGATTTATTTAATAATTTAAAGGAGAATAAGTTTGTGCAAAATTTTATGAAAGAATTATCTAATTATTTAGAAAAAAATGTAATAAATAATGCAGAAAATTTCAGTATGAATAATTATGAAAATAATTTACTTGTAGATAATTTAGAAATAAATAACAAAAAAATCATTTCAAAATATAAAAATGAAATGTTGCTAGAAAGAGCTAATATATTGCAAGATTATGCTTCAAAAACAAAAGAAAAAGGTGAAATGTATTATATATACAATAAAAATTCTAATAATCCAAATGCATATAATTTATATGTTTGTGACCCATCTAAAAGTCATGAAGTGATAACAAAAAATATAGAAGAATTACCACAAGGAGTACATTTAGGAAATGTTTTAAGAAAACATGGAAAAAATTTTATTTTAGAAAAACAAGATACGCAACTTGTTGAAAATCAAATAAATAAGATGATAAAAGAAAAAATGCTAGAACAAGATCAATATTTAGATAGCAAAAGAATAGATGGACATATATATAGAGTAGAAGAAAAAGACTCAGGAAGAATATGGTTATATGATTTAAACAATAAAGTTGGTGGGGGAAGAGAAGAAATTGAAGAAATAGAATTTCCACAAGATTTATATGAAACGGCAAAAGAGGGAGATACGTTTATTTATAAAGATGGAACATATCAAAAAAATATGTAAGAAAAATTCGAAATGGCTTAAGATTTTCATAAGCCATTTTTTTAATGCAATAAATAATGCAATAGAGAAAAGAAAGAAGAAATAAATACTAAAAAAGAAATAAAATGTAAAAGTATTGATATAAGCAAAAAGCAGGGGAAAATAAAAATAACACTATCTTAAAAATGTTTAAAATAGTGTTGTTTTTGTTGCTTTTGGTGGAGATGAGGAGACTCGAACTCCTGTCCATAACACCTTCCAAATAGACTTCTACAAGTTTAGTTTATTGAAAAATCTCTTTTCCATTTTTTCAACAAACAAAAAAAATGAAACGTAGCTCTTGCAAATACCCGCCATCCTAAGAGCAAGAATGGGTTTGTTTCCTATCTAAATGACACTTTATTCTAAGGGATAGGACCAAAGGTAAAGCGTAGCTACGCTTAGGCAGCTAATGCAACTTCTTGATTGTCTGCATTTATATTTATTTTCCCGTTTTTTAAAGTGGCCAACGAGAATCCACTACTTGCTATCCATCCTTCTAGTGTAATGTCGAAACCAATGCATCCCCATATAAGATTAATTATACTATACAATAGAGCCTTTGTCAATTTTTTTGGCAATTATTAATCTCGTAATTACAAAATACAAAAATTTATGAAAGCACTTGTAAAATTTGCAGAAATGGTGTAAAATACTGGTATGCTGTTAATAATAAGAAAGGATATAGATAAATATGAAATTCGTAACAGATGACGAATCAAAAAAGCAATATAAAAAATTCTTAGAAGAAAACGAAAGATGTAATTTTCAACAGTCATTAGAATGGGCAGAAGTAAAAAAGCCAAACTGGAAACCAGAAGTCATTTTAGCAGAAGACAATCAAGGAGAAATAATAGGATCATTATGTGTATGGATACGCAAAATACCAATTTTTGGAAACATTATGTATGCACCAAGGGGACCAGTATGTGATATACATGATATTAATGTTTTAAAACAGTTAACAGATGGTGCAAAAGAACTTGCAAAAAAATATTCAGCTATAGTATTAAGGATAGAGCCAGATGTTGAAAGTGATGATAAAGCATTTCGAGAACTTGTATCTAATTTAGGATATGAAATTAAAGATAATGCAAAGGACTTTATGGATGAAATTCAGCCAAGATATGTATTTCGTCTAGATATCAAAGGAAAAACAGAAGAAGAAGTAATGGCAGGCTTTCATCAAAAATGGAGATACAACATACGTTTAGCAACAAAAAAAGGAGTAGTTGTTAAAGAAGGAACAAGAGAAGATTTAAAAGATTTCCATAAAATCATGGTAGAAACAGGTGCGAGAGATGGCTTTATAATAAGACCATTAGAATATTTTGAAAAAATGTATGATAACCTAGCACCAGAACATATGAAACTATTAATGGCATATTATGAAGGAAAACCAATATCAGGAGTAATACCAATTTTCTATGGAAATAAAACATGGTATTTATATGGGGCAAGTAGCAATGAACATAGAAATTTAATGCCAAATTATCTATTGCAATGGGAAATGATAAAAATGGCAATTGCAAGAAAAGACGACATATATGACTTTAGAGGTGTTTCAGGTATTGTAGATGAATCACATCCACAATATGGGTTATATAGATTTAAAAAAGGATTTGGTGGAAAATTCACAGAATTTTTAGGAGAAATTTATATACCATATAAACCTTTAACATATAAATTATATAAATTTTCAGAAAAATTATTCAGAAATATACGTCAAATGAAAATAAGTAAAAATAAGTAGTAGAAAGGATAGTAGAAGTGAACCAATTAGTCATCAGTAAAAAAGATTTATCATATAATGTTCAAAAAATAAAAGAACATGCAAATAAAAATCTACCAGATGATAATGGAAACCCAGTAAAAATAATAGCAGTTGTAAAAGCAAATGCATATGGTTTAGATATGAAACAATATGTAGAATTTTTAATTGACCAAGGCTTTGATTTTTTTGCAGTTTCTACTATACAAGAAGCATTACAATTTCGAAATTTAGGATTTACACAACAATTAATAATGTTATCTTCAACAGCTGTAAAAGAAGACTTAAAACAGTTAATAGAAAAAAATGTTATTATTACAATTGGTTCAAAAGAAGTAGTAGAAGCAGTAAATGAAATTGCGCAAAATCAAAATAAACAAATAAAAGCACATATAAAAATAGATACAGGCTTTGGAAGATATGGCTTTACTTATAATCAAAGAGAAAAAATGGTAGAAGCAATAAAAAATTTAAAAAATGTTAAAATTGAAGGAACTTTTACCCATTTTTCAAATGCATTTTATGATGATAATTATACGAAACTTCAGTTTAAGCGTTTTATTGAATGTATAGAAGTCCTAAAAATGAATGGTATAGAAACAGGACTTTTACATGTATGTAATTCATCTGCATTTATTAAATTTCCAGAAATGCACTTAAATGCTGTAAGAGTTGGCTCAGCGTTTACTGGAAGATTATCTTTTAATAATGCAATGGGACTAAAAAAAATTGCAAACTTTCAAACACAAGTGGCAGAAATAAAAAAATTGCCAAAAGGTTATAATATAGGATATTCAAACAGTTATACAACCAAAAAGGAAACGACAATTGCAATTCTACCATGTGGGTATATTGATGGAATAGGTGCAACAGTAGAAAGAGATATGTTTAGACCAATTGATAAAATAAGATATGTTGTAAATGATATAAAAGATATGTTTAGAAAAACAAATAAACAAATAGAGATTGCAGGAAAAAAATGTGAAATTTTAGGAAGAATAGGAACATTTCATATTGTAGCAGATATAACAGGAAAAGAAATTCATATAGGGGATATAGCTAATATACAAGTAAACCCTACATTAGTAAATCCACAAATTACAAGAACATACAAATAAAATACTATAATTCTTAGGAAAGGTAGGATAATAATGGAAGAAAACATGATTAATATCAAAAAAGGTTTTTTTAAAAAAGCAAAATTATCAATATTTAATATAGAAAAATATGGGGAACTTGCTGCTGAGAAAACTCCAAGAGCAATTAGTTATTTAGCAAAAATGGTAGCAATACTTGCAATAATAATCTGTATAGGGATGATTTATGAAACAACACAAACTGTAAATGAAGCAGTTAACTATATAGAAAATGATTTTCCTGAATTTTCATACCAAGATGGTATTTTGGATGTAAAAAGTGAAACCCCAATAACAATAGAAAATGAGCAACTAGGAACTATTGTAATCAATACAAACATTGAAAATCAAGAGACAGAAGAAGATAAAGATGAAATATTAGTATTAAAAGATAAAGTAGTTGTAAAAAATAGTTCAATAGTAGGTACAACATCTTATAAATATGAGCAAATTTTAGGTGAAATGGGAATAACTAGATTTGAAAAGCAAGATGTAATTAATTATGCAAAAGGTACACAAATGATAAGCTTATATATGAGTTTGGCAATTACATTATTTATATATATTTTTATTATATATTTTGTCAATACTTTTGCAAACAACCTTTTTATAAGTTTATTTGGATATTTAGCAAACTTAGTAACAAAATGCAAAATTCGCTATGTAGCAATTTTAAATATGTCAATTTATGCAGTTACACTATCAACATTATTAAATGCAATTTATGTAATAATCAATATGTTTGTTGATTTTAAAATGCAATATTTTGATGTTATGTATATATCAGTAGCAGTAATTTATTTACTTGCAGCTATATTTATGATTAGAATTGATTTGCAAAAAAGGCAAACTGAATTGATGAAAATACAAGAAGTGCAAGAAGAAGTAAAAAAAGAAATTCAAGAAAAAGAAAAAGAAGAACAAGATGAAAAACCAAAAGAAAAAGAAGAAAAAAAGGAGCAAAAAAAAGATAAGAAAAAAGA
>CANRBU010000062.1 GCA_947628925.1 uncultured Clostridia bacterium
GCTTCAAACTCAAGGTTTTCATTCCTATGTGTGCCTTGCGAGCGAAGCGAGAAAGGAATGGAATTTAAAATGGAAGATCTAGTAGAAAGTATCTTAGACTATATTCGCTCAGACTATACAGATTATGCAATAATGATAAATGGAGAATGGGGTTCAGGAAAAACACACTTTTGGAACAATAAAATAAGAAAGAAAATAGAATCAATGCAATTAAATGGCAAAAAATACACCACAATATACATGTCATTATATGGAATTTCGAACCTTGAAGAAATCAGTAAAAAAATCTTTATAGAAACCACTCAACTAATGGACAAAAACCTAAGAAAATACATGAATTCCAATGAACAAAAAACAATACCTGAATATGCAAAAACAGGTTTAGACATGGCAAATTTTTTTGGTGTAACACAAAATGGTGACAAAATAGATTATGCAGATTTTTTCTCAACAGATGATAAAGTATTATGCTTTGATGACCTAGAAAGAGCAAATGTTGATGTTATAGACATTTTAGGTTATATAAACAACTTCGTAGAACATGACCACATAAAAACAATAATTATTTGTAATGAAAAAGAACTTTCAACAAAACTAAAAAGCTCAAACCTAGAAATGAAAACATTTATAGCAACATATCTTTTAGATAGACAAGGCGAACTAAACAAACCAGACAAACCAATGGTAGAAAAAATACAAGAAAAAATCGAGCATGTATTTGACAAAGCAAATGATTATGAAAGAATAAAAGAAAAGTTAATAGGTGAAACTTTTGAATATGCACCAAAATTTGATTATATCATAAATGGAATTTTGATGCGCTATGAAAATGATACAGATTTAATTCGTTTTGCGAGAGAAAATGCAAGACTAATTATTTCAACATTTGAAAGAAGCGGAACAAGAAACCTAAGAATTTTAAAACATGCACTAAATGACTTTAAAAAAATCTTTGACATGGTAAACAGAAATTATCCAAACACAAGTAACCGAATTTTGCAAACCATGTTGATATTCACAATTGCAATATCTTTTGAAATAAAAGCAGGAAAAGTAACCAAAAACAAATTTATGAACATAAAAGACAATGAAGAATACAAAGCAATCCTAGTATCATCAAGGGTTTTAATGGATAATAGACAATTTTATATAAAAGAATTTGATAGCAACTATTACTATAATTTCAAAGCAGATTATCGTTTCTTTAAATTTATTGAATATTATATTAGAACAAGAATTTTTGATATGAAGATATTCAAACAAGACATGGAAACAATCAGAAACACAGTAGACACAGAAAACTTACCTGGATATAAACGCTTATTAACAGAAGAATATTGGAAAATACCAGATGATGAGTTTGAAGGAATTATTCAATCAATTTTAGAAGAAATAAAAGCGGGAAATCTAAGTTTGATTGACACAGTAAAAATGTACGCATATTTCAGCCATTTTTCACGCAAAAACTTGATAGAATATGATATAAAGACCTTAAAATCAACATTTTTCAATGGTATGAATTTAGCATGTTTAAAATCACAATATTGCAAAAATGTAGAAGAAGAGCTTTCAAAGATAGCAATAGCAGAGTTTACAGAAGATATGGATGAAATTTTAAAACACTTTAATAGCCTAAATATGCAATTACTAGAAAAACAATATCGAGAAATGGCAGATGAAATCTTCAGATGCATCCCAATGAAAATGGAACAATTTTATGAACAATTTGACAAAAAATGCATGCAAATACCAATATTCAAATATTGTGATCCATATCAATTATTCCAAAGAATATCATGTGCAAGCAATGAAGATATCATGATAATAAAAGAAAGACTGCTTGCAAGAGCAGAAAAATATCCAAAACAAATAGAAGGAGAAATGGCAAACGTAAAACTTCTAAAACAAATATTAGATGACTACTTAAAAGACAAAACTACAACAATAAAAATAGTGGTATTACGCGAACTATCAAAAGACCTAGGAACAATACTAGCAAAATACAAACCAAGTTTCTTACCACATAAAGAGGAATAATCAAAAAAAGTGAATAATATTTTCCACTTTTGACATAATAAGAGTAGACATAAATTAAAAAAGGAGGAAAATTATGAAAGCAACAGGAGTTGTAAGAAGAATAGATGATTTAGGCAGAGTAGTTATACCAAAAGAAATAAGAAAAACACTACGCATAAAAGAAGGCGACCCACTAGAAATATTCACAGACAGGGAAGGACAAGTAATTCTAAAAAAATACTCACCAATAGGCGAACTATCAGAATTTGCAGCAGGTTATGCAGAAACACTATCAAAAACTACAGGACACATAGCATGCATAACAGACAAAGACACAATAATAGCAGTATCAGGAGGATCAAAAAAAGAATTCTTAGAACAAGACGTCAGCCAAGAACTAGAACAACTAATGGAAGACAAAGAAGTTTATACAAGCAAAGAAAACAGCAACAAAGCAATGCCAATAACAAAAAACGACAATGAACAACATAAAACAAACGCACAAATAGTTTACCCAATAATATCAAATGGAGACACAATAGGAACAGTAATTTTAATGTCAAAAGATGCAAATGGACAAATGGATGAAGTCGAAAAAAAGGTAGCACAATCAGCAGCAACCTTTCTAGGAAGTCAAATGGAAATATAATATTAAAAACCCTACGGAATAAGGCCGTAGGGGCTTTTTTTATATCTTAGAAAAATAGCGTAAAAAAAAGAATAAAAAAGCTAAAAAAATGTTGACAAATAATAAATATTTAGTATAAAATAAAAGTGAATTTTAGAAACTAAAATAACAAAAGAAAGGAAGAATGGAAAGTGAAAAAACAACCATTAAACAAGCGGAATAACTATCACTACACTAGTTATAACAGTTATAGTTATATTGATTTTAGCAGGAATTAGCATAAGTACATTATCAGGAGATGATGGACTAGTCAATAAAGCTATAGAAGCTAGGGATTTAGTAGATAGAGAAACTTTTGTAGACGCTGTACAAACACAGGCTTTATTAACTGTGGCAGAAACAGAAAGTTTTGATAGTGAAAGATTTAAAAAGAGAATACACGATCAATTGGGGGATGACTACAATCCAACTATTTCAGAAGATGATGATTCAATTACAGTATCAGATGATAGATATGATGTCACACTTGACAAAGAAACAGGAGACATTACGGGTTCAAAGAATACAGAAGGAACATGGCCAAGATTTGATGCAGAAGTATATGAAATGGACGGCTCAAAACGTAAACCATTAGAAGACAGTGAAGAATTAGTCTTAGGTGTTGACGTAACAAACGAAGAAGCCTTCGAAGGTGGAAAAGTAGAGATTGTCGTAAAAGAAGTAATAGAACGTGAAGATGGAACAATCGAAGAACGCGTAATAGAACCATATGAAGGTGAACCAGATGTTCCGGGTACAAAGTTCAAAATCCAAGGACCAACAGGAAAATACACAGTTGAAGTAAAAGGAACAGACAAAGATGGAAATGTAAATACGTCAAAACAAACAATAGTATTAGAAGAAAATCCAAGAGTAAACATAAACATTGAATTCACACCAAATGGAGGAGACGGATATGTAATTCCAACAGGAAAAACAGAAGCAACAGTTAAGACAACAGTAATTTCATCAGAAGGAGACAGCGAAAGATATTCATACTACTATTGTTGGAGTGATACAGACGAAGAAAGACCACATATAGGAGATTGGGAACTAGAAGGAAATTGGATAGAATTCAACAGTGGAGACGAAATTGTAAACGAACACTGTGGAAAAGGTGACCATTACTTATGGGTACAAGTATATGACAACGAAAGAGTATTAACATCACAATATGTAGCATCAAAAGTATTTAGTGTACACGACAGCAAAGAAGCAAACTGGAGCATAACATTTATAGCAAAAGAACCAAATGAAATATATACAAATGAAGACGTATTAGTGACACCAGTATATGGCAAATACCTAACAGAAGAAAGCAGAAAAATCACATGTGAAGGCGAAGAAGGAGAAGACAAAGATTACACAATAAATGGAAGCATAAGTGCAACAGTTAAAACAAACGAGAAAACCGTAACAGTTACAGCATCAGATATAGCAGGAAACGTAGTAACAGAAAGCTACAAAGTAACAAACATAGATAAAGTAGATCCAGTAATTACATTTAACCCAGATGAGATTTCAGGGGTAGAGAATTATAAGAAACAACACGAAACAGAAGTAACAATCACAGATGAAGGAGTAAGCAAACTAGTACCAGAAAAATTAAAATATGTATGGGTACAAGGTGAAGAAACAGAACCAACAGAACAAGAATATGAAAAAGTAGTAGAGTTAAAAAATAACAAAGCAACAATTTCATTAGACAAAGTTACAGGACCAGATTGGTACTTATGGGTACGTGCAGAAGATGGAGCAGGAAACTTAACAATAGAACACACAAAAGCATTTTGGATGGATAACACATTACCAAATCAAGAAGCACCAGAAGTAGAAACAGGAACAAACACAGTAAAAGTAACATTTAAACAAACAGATGCAAATAGTGGAATAGATCCAGAAACAATAGAATACGCAATAAAAGAAACATCAGCACCAGATGTAGAAGCTAGTTGGACATGGGAAAAAGAAGCAGAAGGTGAGGACGGTTACCACGTCTTCACCAACAAAATATTGGAAACAGGATATACAGTAAAAACAAGAGTAACAGATAAAGCAAAAAATGGACCACAAGAATCAAAACCAGCAGGAAAAACTACACAAACTATCACAACTCCAACATTAACAGCAGAACCTAATGATAAATGGGTAAGTGGTAATGTTACAATAACAATAGAATATCCAGACAGTCCAAACACAGAACTAACTCATGAATATAGAATAGGAAAAGACGGAGATTGGGAAAAATATACAGTTCCATTTGAAGTTAAAGAAAATGACACAATTTATGCAAGACAATACGACTCAACTTTACAAGGACAAGAAGAATCTCGTGTTGGCTCAATAGATGTAAAGAATATAGATAAAGAGAACCCAGTAGTAACAGAACTAACATCAAACTATACAGACCCAATAAATCAATCAATAACACTTACAGGAACAGCAGAAGATAATGACACAAGAAATTTACCAGACTTTGGAAATGATAGTGGTATTGTTGCATATTTGTTTACAACAGCAGAAAAAGTAACAAAACAAACAGCTGGATGGATACCTTGTGACGAAATCACAAGTTCAAGAGGTTTAAGCACATTTTCTAAAAATGATTTCAATGTAGATGTAAACGACACATATTATCTACATGTAATAGATATGGCAGGTAATATTGGCTCAAAAAGTTATAATGTAACAAACATCGATTTGGAACATCCAACAATTACAGAAGCTACAGCACCAGAGGAATGGTCAAATGAAGAAAAAGTTATTACAGTAAAAGCATCAGATGAAGGAACAAGTGGAATTGCAGGATATATGATAACAGATTCAGCAACACCTGCACCAAAAGCAGATGATACAAGATGGAGTACATCTTCAGAAGCTACATGGAAAAGTGAACCAAAAGGAGAAGGAACATATTATGCATGGGTAAAAGATAATGCAGGTAACGTTTCAGAAAAAGGTTTCGAAGTTACAGTAGTACAAATAGAAAAGACAAAACCAACAATTTCAGTAAAAAATGATACAACACCTGTACAAACACCAAAATTAACAGTTACAATAGCTGATGAACGAAGTGGTTTAGCACAAGGAACATATATAATTAAATATTCATGGGATAACACAAATTACGATTCAAATACACAAATAGAAATTTCAGCTACTGATGCTGCAAAACCTACAATGTCAAAATCTGTAGATATTTCATATCCAACAAACCCTACACCTACAACAGGTGATAAAGTTCTATATGTAAAATGCGAAACATTAAAAGACCGTGCAGGAAATACATGGACTAGTGCAGACCCAGCAAAAGCATCAGGAAATGCAAAAGTTGATAGAACAGCACCAACAATTGTAGTTAACCCTAATGGAAGTTTTGGAAGTAGCGATAAATATAAAAAATCATATGCCCCAACAATAACAGTAACAGACAATGAAGGAGGTAGTGATGTAACAGCAACAGAAGCTACTAGTACATTTGAATATAGTTGGGAAGCAAGTGGAAATCAAAATAAACCAGCATATGGAAAACCATTTACAAATAAGCAACCAATAGAAGAATATGGAAATGACGTAAATATAAACGACTCATATTACTTATGTGTTACTGCAACAGATAAAGCAGGAAACACTGCAACAGCAATGGCAGAATTCTGGTTTGATAATACAAAACCAGATGATAAAGTACCAACAATAAAAGCAAAAACAACAAATACAATGACAGTATATGCAAACCAAACAGATGCCCATAGAGGAATAGATGGCAAAACATTGCAATTTGGTTTATATGATACAGTTGACAAAAAGTGGAAATGGGAAACTGAAACAGATTCATCATCTCGTACACATACATTTACAGGCTTAAAATTAAATAGAACATATACAGCACAAACAAAAGTAAATGACCTTTTAGGAAATGGTGTAACAGAATCAAAAACAGTAAATGATACAACAACCAATATTACAAAACCTGGAATTGAAATTAAAAATAGCGATAAACCAACAAATGGAGACCTAGTGGCAGTAATAACATACGCAGACAATGATGCAACAAGGAGTTTAACATGGTACTATTCTACTGATGGTGGTAGTACATGGATTGAGACTACAAAAAATCCAACAAATGTGCCAATAGATCATAACTGCACAGTAGCAGCAAAACAAGAGGACTCAGATAAG
>CANRBU010000063.1 GCA_947628925.1 uncultured Clostridia bacterium
GCAAATGATGTAAGAGAAGGTGTAGCAATTATGTGGATGGAAGATGTTGATGTATCTATTACAGGAAACTCTACAAACCCAACAAGATTCCAACACCCAGTTGCAGGTACATATAAAAAAGAAAGAACAGAAGCAGGTAAGAAATACTTCTCAGTTGCATCAGGAGGAGGAACAGGTAGAACACTACACCCAGACAATATGGCAGCTGGACCAGCATCATATGGTATGACAGATACTATGGGAAGAATGCACTCAGATGCACAATTTGCAGGAAGTTCATCAGTACCAGCACATGTTGAAATGATGGGACTAATTGGAATGGGAAATAACCCAATGGTAGGAGCATCAGTAGCAGTAGCAGTTGCAGTTGAAGAAGCAATGAAATAGAAATTATAAAAAAATTATCAACTTATAAAAAGTTGATAATTTTTTTCTTACACACTCTAAGCAAAAGAAGAATACGAACAAAAATTTTATTTTTTTTCAAAAAAAGTATTGACAAAAAATAAAAAAGAAGATAAAATGATAACAACAAAAGCGAACAACGTTTTGCAAAACATAAATTTGTTAAGGAGTGATTGATATGATAAAAGTAAGAAATGATGTAAAAGCTATCAAACTAGGGATACAAGAAATAGAAAGACATCCAGTTCCTGTTTTAGGCATAGATTATAAAATGAAAATAGTATACAAAAACATAAAAATAGCAGAACTTGATGTTGAAAATAGAACAATAAAAATATCACTTCCAAACAAATACAAAAAAGAGGAAAGTAAAAAAATTTTAGACATAGCAATAGAAAAAATGTATGAGCAAATTGCAAAAGTAGAAGTAGAAAATGCTATGGAAAAAATAAGAATAACATTAGGCTTTGCACCAGAAGATTTTGAAATAAAAAAAATAAATGGTTCTTATGGAAAATGTGAAAATCAAAAAATTACAATTAATCCAGAGATTGTGAAATATTCTAGAGAAGTAATTGAATATAATATATTACATCAATATTGCCATCTAAAATACAAAAATCACTGTAAAAGTTTTTATGACCTACTTGCAAAATATCAACCTAATTACGAAATATATGAAAATGTAATAAAATAATAATGGAAAGTTCTATATTTACATTTAACTAATTTATGATATAATGCAATTAAAGGAGGTCTAGATATGAAAATATTAAAAAATAATTTAAAAAGTGAACTAAATATACGAACAGAAAAAAATTTCCCAATAGAAGGAATTGAATTCATTGATATAACACCACTTATAATACAAAAAGAAACAATAAAGGAAATTATAGGAAAATTTAAAGAAGAATTAGAAGGAAAAAATATTGACTATATTGTAGCACCAGAAGCAAGAGGATTTTTATTCGGAGTAGCAATTGCAGAGCAACTAAATATAGGGTGCATACCAGTTAGAAAAAAAGGAAAACTACCTCCAACAGCAGTAGAAAGTGTATTTGATTATGAAAAAGAATATGGAAAAGACCAATTAGAACTTCCAAAACTAGTAAATACCACATACCAAAATAAAAATTTTTATATTGTAGATGATATATATGCAACTGGCAATACAATAAAAGCTATAAGTGAATCAATAAGAAATTTAGGTGGCAACATAATAGGTAAAGGAGTTGTCATGAACATAAAAGCTTTAAATCAAGATGAAGACATCTTTTCTTTATTAGATATAGAGGAGGAATAGTTTGAATGAAAAAAGTTTTATTTAAAGGTTGTGGTACTGCTATTGCTACACCATTTGATGACAAAGGAGTAAATGTTGAAGAATTTAAGAAATTAATAGAAGACCAAATAAAAAATAATGTATCTGCAATAATAGTTTGTGGAACAACAGGTGAATCTTCAACAATGACAACAGAAGAAAAAACAGAAGCAATAAATACAGCTATAAAAACTTCTGCAGGTAGAGTTCCTATAATTGTAGGAACAGGTGGAAATAATACAAAGCAAGTAATTGAAAATTCGAAAAAGGCAGAAAGTTTAGGAGCTGATGGACTATTAATAGTTACACCATATTATAATAAATGTACACAAAAAGGATTAATTGAACACTATAAAACCATTAGCCAAAATGTTACACTACCAATTATTTTATATAGTGTGCCAAGCAGAACAGGAGTTAATATAGAACCTAAAACTTGTTTAGAACTTTCAAAAATAGATAATATTGTAGCAATAAAAGAGGCAAGTGGAAACATCTCACAAATTGCACAAATAGCACACCTTTGTGGTGAAAACTTACAAATATATTCTGGAAATGATGATCAAATTCTTCCAATTTTATCTTTAGGGGGAATAGGGGTTATTTCAGTTTTATCAAATGTAATGCCAAAGTATACGCAAGATATCACTAAAAATTTCGAAATAGGAAATATAAAAAAGGCCACACAAATGCAATTAGATGCGATTCCATTAATAAATAGCCTATTTAGTGAGGTAAATCCTATTCCTGTAAAAGCAGCATTAAATTTATTAGGGTATGACTTTGGAATACCACGTTTACCACTAACAAAAATGTCACCAGAAAAAGAAAACATATTAAAGGAAGAATTGTTTAAATTGATAAACAAAACAAGAAAGGAAGAAGTTGAATGTTAAAAATAATGGTAAATGGTTGCAATGGAAAAATGGGGCAAGTAGTCTGCAAATTAGTAGAAAAGGATGAAGAAACAAAAGTAGTATGTGGATTTGATAAAAATATGGAAGTACAACAAGAATTTCCAGTATACAACAATTTAGAGAATATAAAAGAAAAACCAGATGTAATAATTGATTTTTCTATACCTGTTGCAACATTAAATATTTTAAAATATGCTGAAAAAAATAATGTACCAATTGTAATTGCAACAACTGGATTTTCTAATGACGAAGAAAACATAATAAAAGAATATAGCAAAAAAATAGCAATATTTAAATCAGCAAATATGTCATATGATATTATGATTATTCAAAAAATATTAAAATGGTTAGCACCACATTTAAAAGATACTGATATTGAAATAACAGAAACACATCATAATAGAAAAGTAGATAGCCCAAGTGGAACAGCACAAATGTTAGCAGATGCAATAAATGAGTCTTTAGGAAATACAAAATATTGTGAATACAACAGACATGAAAAAAGAGAAAAAAGAAACAAAAATGAAATAGGAATGCACTCTATAAGAGGTGGAAACATAGTAGGGGAGCACACAGTACAATTTTTCGGTGAGAATGAAACTTTAGAAATAAAGCACACAAGCTATTCAAGAGAAGTATTTGCAGAAGGAGCAATAAAAGCAGCAAAATATTTAATTGCCCAACCACAAGGCTTATATGACATGAACAATTTAGAATAAACATTTTAAAATATAATAAAAACTAGAATCTTAACATTAAGATTCTAGTTTTAAAAATATATTTTTATTTGAAAGAAAATCTATTTTTTATTTTTATTATTTATTATTACAGAACAAGTTAGTAATAATAATATTACCAATATAATTGCATATTTAGAAAAATCACTTTTTCCTGTTGGTGGAATTATTATAAGTTCTGATGATTGAGCATAATCAATTTCAGCAGCATTTGCAGTAAACATACTTGCAAATTTCACTTCTTGACCTCTTATAGTAGAAGTAGATGTACTGCTTTGCATCCTTCTTCCAAGAGGGTTTGAATAACTATATATTTCTGCTCCAATTGAGAAGTTAGAATCTGTCGTAACACTTGATAAATATCTTGAATATACAACCTTTATATAACGTTCACCATTATTACCAATGCAAGAATTTCGGATAAAGGCATTGTTACCTAAATTTATCTTTGCACATAATTGACTATTAGAACTTGAATTAGGCATATTGTATTGTATAACATCCCAACCCAACATTTCATTTGTATAATCAGGTAAAGTTAATAAATGTGAATCTATGTTAAAATTAAGATTTTCCGGAATGTAAGTTATTAGAGAAATATCACTTGAAGAAATTAAAGATATATTTTTAACACTTATTGTATATTCTATTTCTAAAGTAGATCCTTGTGTAATTTCAGTATCAAAATAATATACAGGTATATCTTTCACATCTCTAAAAGTTCTAGTTTCACCTACACCTATATCCTTATCAACAAAAGCAGCTTGCTCATCAACATCAAAAAATATATTTTGACCATCTGATAAGGAAAGTCTCATTGCACTTATTTTTATATCAGTATCAAATGTAAAAGTGTCTCTCAAAGAAATTCCTAAATTTTGTCCATAATATCCAGATATTGAATAAGAATATTCATCTTTGTTGTAAGTTACACCATTTACAGTAATTGTATCATCAGTTTCACTTACAGAAGGATAATTATCTATATGGTATTCACCTGTAGTAGCAGTCATATAGGTTTTTTCTGAAAAATCTTTTGCTAAAGATATAGAAGGTTCTGTTCCATCATAATAATCAAGAATTTTAAATAATTGTGCAATTTCAGGTGTGATTTCTGAAAAATTATTATTTACTTCATTTCTACGATTTTCATCATCAAAACCTTTAAAGTAAGAAAGGTATGTTGAAAATTCAGTAGTATTTTCTTTTATACCACTTAAGATGATATCTTTAACATAGCTTTTTATTACATTTGTTACATTTTCATCATCTGAATGGAAAAATTGAATATTCTCAACATTACACATATCACTTACAAATTGATCAATTTCATCATCATATGTTTTAGTAATCAAAGTTACAAGATTAATGCCTTCTGAAATAAGACTTTCCATTTTTGATTTAGTATTTGAAGTGATAGAAACTAGTTTTTGTCTTACTATATCTTCATTTTCTAAGTCTTCAACAAAAATTTCAGTTGAGCCATCTGACAAAGGAACACCATCAGATAATAGGAAGACTAATCTATTAGAATCAGGTGTATTATTTACAAAAGCTGTTTCAGCACAGTTCAAAGCATCATATATATTAGTAGCGCCAGAAAATGTCGCATTAAGTGAATCCAATTTTTCAATTAAACGATCCTTATTTTTAGTAAGGTTTTGCCATACAATACCTTTGTTGGCAAAAGCTACAATACCAATATAAATGTTATCAGTTTCATCTTCTAATAAAGAGTTGACTAATTGTTTTGCAGAATTTAATTGGACTTGAAGCCTTGTTTCACCATTAGAAAGTGTATCTGACATACTTGAAGAAATATCTATTGCAAGCATAATTTGAGTACAAGCTTTTCCACTAGTCATAATTTCTCTAATATATGAATTTTCTATAGTACCAGAACCACCAACTGAAACACTATAGTAGTCTTGACCATTATATTTTAAAACATTTTTTATAGTTCCAACATCTGTTGTACCATCTTCAAGAAAACGACCATAATTAAATCTTACTCTATATGTACCTGCGGCAGGTGAAAAATTATAATCACCATTACTGTTAGTATAAGTATGATCAACAACATTGCCGTTACTATCTAAAAGTTCAACATAAACCTTTTCAATTCCTTTTTCATTTCCATTTTTTTCTCCATCAGCAACAGCCATTCCAGTTGATTTTGCTATAGAACTTTCCATATTTTTTAAATCTTCAAATACATTTCCAGATATACTTGTTAAGAAAGTTTCAGTCTTTTTAGAAGATGTCGTTGTAGAAGAAGGAGGAATCTCTGGTTTAGGACCAGGATCTGGAGGAGTGACAGTAGATGATGAACCACCTCCACTTGGCATAGATCTAACTTCTGAACTAAAAGAACTTAGATTTGTAAAACCAATACTCATATTTGAAATGCTAATAAGAATAGAAAAAGTTATTAATATAATAAATAAAAAAACAAATTTTCTTTTCATCATAATATAATTCCTTTCATAAAAAATATTAACATTAAAATGACAAATAATACTATACATATATATTATACCACAAAATTTGCCAAATGTCTAATTTTAGAGCAAAACAACAGTCAAAATTTTTATGTTGATTTTTTAAATTTTTTTTCGTATAATATTTATATGAAAAAGTTAATTGTTGATCAAAAAAATGATGGAAAAAAATTATATGACTTTCTAATAGATAAGATTAATGGGCTTACCTATTCTTTATTTTGCAATACTTTGCGAAAAAAAGATATTAAAATTAATAACAAAAGAACAAACAAAAATATTACTGTTTTTAAAGATGATGTTGTACTAGTCTATATTTCTGATGATGTACTAGACTCAAAAAAATTGTCTTTCGAAACTGTTTATGAAGATGAAAATATTCTTATTTTGAATAAACCTCGTGGAATTGCCGTTACTGGTGAAAATTCTCTCACAGATTCTATTCATGAAAAATATGCTTCTTCTAGTTTTTTACCAATGCCTTGCCATAGGCTAGATAGAAACACTTGTGGATTAGTTTTATTTGCTAAAACAGAAAAAGCATTATCTATTTTACTTGAAAAATTTAAAAATCATGAAATTGAAAAACATTATTATGCATGGGTATATTCTATCCCCAAAATAAAAGAACAAAGATTAGAAGCTTATTTATTTAAAGATAATAAAAAATCTTTGGCCCATATTTCAGATTTTCCTGATAAGGGTTATCAAAAGATAATTACAAAATACAAAGTGCTAGAAGAAAAAGCTGATAATACATGCATATTAGATATTGAAATTGAAACTGGAAAAACGCATCAAATTCGTGCACATTTGGCACATATTGGGTTGCCAATTATTGGTGATGGGAAATATGGAAAAAATGAGATTAATAAAAAGTTTCACCAAAAAATGCAGTGCTTATGTGCATATAAATTGGAATTTCATTTTTG
>CANRBU010000064.1 GCA_947628925.1 uncultured Clostridia bacterium
TATGATGCCTATTTTTATCTTGAAAATTTTTTTAATTTTTTTCAAAAAATGCTTGACTTTTTATAGTTGGTCTTTCTATTTGTAGCTCTTATGCTTTTAAACCTTCAATTACAGTAACATCATATTCTCTAAATAAGGTCATCACATCAAAATCTTCTTGATTTCTTAGTTTATATACTAAGCTTGAACAAATTAATGCATATATTTCAGAGGCAATAGCTTTTGAATTACCTTTTTTTATTTGCCCTTTTTTTATTCCTTGTTCCACAATTTGTTCAATTTTGTTGATATATTCATATATAAGTGTTTGACATTTTTGATTTCTAGCTTCTTTTCCATAAAACTGGCTTAACAAAATAGCAATTATATCTTCATACTTTGATACAATTTTAACTTGAATTAATACAACTGCTCTTATTTTATCTATATAATTGGTAAGTTTAGAAGTTTTTATATCAATACTATTTTGTAATAATTTTATTCCTTCTTCTATTAAGAAATTAAAAATTTCCTCTTTACTTGAAAAATGATAGTACAAAGTTCCTTTTGCCACTCCTACTGTTGCAGTAATATCTTCAATACTTGTTGCATCATAGCCTTTTTCAGCAAATAATTTCATAGATGTTTCAAATATTTTTCTTTTGGTTTTATTCATACTTTGATTCATTCCTCTCTAAGGTAGAAATCTAATTGGAAATTCCAACACTTCATACCTTTTTTAGTATAGTTCTTATTATATAAATAATTCTATATAATTGCAATCCTTTTATGTTTTTTTGTACGGAGTGTTCAGTTTTTTATTTTAAATATGAAAATTTCTACTAACTGCATCTTTTACCTCTTTTGCAGATAAACAAATTGTTAATAAGAAATTCACAAAACAAATTCCTGTTGCTATATAACTAAGTGTTTTGTTAACTACTAGATGTTCATATATAAAAAATAGTGGTAATAAACTAAGCAAACAAATAACTAACTGGCAAATTGCGTAACGAATATATCTTTTATAACTCACAATAGTCAGTATTAGCATAGTTATATTTGCTATCATAATTATAATTGGTATAGAAATATTTATTGACCAACCTCTAAAACCTGTTTTATAGTCAATATAGAATGTAAGTACTGATATTGCAATTGCTTGGAACAATACATGTGTTGCAATATTACTGTTTCTGGAAATTGCATAAATTACAGTTATCCAAATATATATAATGCCTGCATTAGCCAGTCCTGCCCATTGCACATCAGGTGTTACAAAATGGTTTATTAAAACTAGTATTATTGCAAGAATAATTGATATTCCAATAAAGATTTTTATAAGTAAATCTCCTTTTTTTCTATTTAATTTTTGTGGATATAACATAGCTTACCTCTTTCCCCTACATATTTACTCCATTACTTTCAATCTTTACTGCAATTTTTTTATCTTCTAAAAAACTCAAAAATGTTTTTTCTATATAACTGTTATTTAAAATTGATGTAAAAGTTAATGTAAATTTATTTTCATATGAACACGCTGAACATTTTATTTTTTCAGCAGATTCTGGTGCAATTAGCATAAAGAAATTATCAATATATTTTTGATATTTACCAATAATACCTATTCTTCCTATGTTTGAAAATGTCATTGTTGTATATTTTCTAATTTCTAAATAACTTAGCCTGACAATTGGCTTTTTTAAAAACAGCGGTATTCTTTTTATAAATGGATTCGTTCCTAGTTTCACATTACCTGACATTGTTTTTTTGATTTCTTCTTGTGTTAATTTTTTTTCAAATTCCTTTTTAACAAATTCCAAAATTTTTGGGAAAGTATCTAATTGGTGTTTCTCCATCTCCGCTTCTACGGTTATATATGAAAAGAAATTTGTTATTGTATCTGATGCAAAATATTTTTTTAAATTTACTGGTATACAAATTTTTATTGGTCTTTTCTTTGGGTTTGCAAAATTCACTTGATAAATGCTGTATATAAGGACTGCTGTTATATATTGTGTTATTGTACAATTTTCATTTTTGGCTTGTTCTTTTAAAGCGTTCAAATCAATAATTTCATGTATTGCTGAAATAGCTCCTAACTTTAGTTTTCCGCCTTTTAATAAATATGCTTTTTTAGATGAATTATTATTTTTTGCTTTTTTATCAAAATTTTTTATATAACTATCTTCTATTGTATAATCAACTTTTCTATATGTTCTTAATTCTTCTTTAAAATCATCTGGATGTGCCATTTCTAAATAACTATATATGATTTCTTTGAAAAACAAAGCTCCACTATTACCATCTGTTAATGAGTGAAAAATATCTATGTTGACTTTAGATTCAAAGTAAGTTACTTTAAATAAATATTGATTGTTTGTACTTGGGTTTATATATTTGCAAGGATAATCTTTTTCTTCTTCTATAATTGGTTTTTTAGAATTATGTTCTAAATAATTCCAGAAAAAGCCGTTTTTCATTTTTACACGAAATGATTTGTATTTTTCTAATGCTATCTCTACTGCCTTTTCTAAAATTTCAGGTTGTATTTGTTCATTTAAAACAGCTGATAAACGGAAAACTGTGCTGTATTTTTTTCCTGCTGAAATTGGAAATAATTTTGCTGAATTATCTAGTTTTCGCCATTCTAAAGTTTTTCTTATTTCATCATTCATTTTATTAAAGCATCCTCCATCCTTGTTTTATATAAACTCTTCCCAAACTAAATTAGCTAAATCTAAACCTTTTGTTGTTAAAAATATATTGTCCAATTCTACTTCTAGCAAACCTTCTTCAACTAATTTTTGAATTTCATCTTTAAATAGAAATAGTGGATTTTTACCAAATTTTTCTTTAAATTTAATAATTTTTACTCCTTCTATTTTTCGTAAGCCTAATAACATATATTCTTTTTCTTGATCTTCAATTGTTTGAACTTCGTGAATTGTTTTAATTTGTTTGCAATCATTTTTTAAGTATTCTTCTAAATTAGAAGTATTAGAATATCTCGTTTTGTTTATGTAAGAATGTGCTGACACACCAAAACCTATATATTCTTTTTGCTCCCAGCAATTCCAATTATGTTTTGCAACTTTTGATGGTAATGAAAAATTTGATATCTCATATTGCGTGTAACCTGCTAATTCTAAGGTGTTTTTTACATAGTGATATTGTTTTCTTTCTTCTTCATCTGATGGCAATTTTAGTTTTTGTTCTTCAATCCATTTTTCCATTTGAGTTTCTGGCTCTACAATTAAGGAATACACAGAAATATGTTCTGGTTTTAAGTTAATAACTTCTTCTAAACTTTTTTTAATATGTTTTATATTTTGAGTTGGTAAACCTATCATTAAATCAACATTAATATTTTTAAAGCCAACTTCTCTTGCAAGCTGGTAAGTATTTATAAAATCTTGATAAGTATGAATTCTTCCTATTGTTTTTAGCAATTTATCATCTGTTGTTTGTAACCCTATACTTAATCTATTTATACCACAATTCTTATACTCTGCTAATTTTTCTTTTGTAACTGTTCCTGGGTTTACTTCTATTGTTGTTTCTATATCTTCCATTTTTTCTGAATTTATAACACTTTTTATAGTATTCATTATTTTTTCTATATCACTACAATCTAAAATTGATGGCGTCCCTCCTCCAATATAAACAGTAGTTACTTCATATTTTGAAATTAATTCTTGTTCTTGTTTGATTTCTTCTGCTAATTTATTTATATATTTTTTGTAATTGTCTTGTTGATTTGGAAAAGAAACAAAATCACAATATGAACATTTTTTCATACAAAATGGGATGTGTATATATATTCCTAACTCTGGTTTTAGCATTTTATTCCCGTTCCTTTCTTTTTGTATGTAACTGTAGTCAAAATTTAAATTATTTTTCAAATGCAATATCTATAATTTTTTTCAATCTATAATTTACACCTGATTTTCCTATTGGATTTTTCAATTTTTTGCCAAGCTCTGCAAGTGGCATGTTTGGATTTTCTAACCTTATTGTTGCTATTTCTTTTAAATTGTCGTCTAACATATTAAATTTGTTTTCCCTTTGCAATTTTTGAATTGCCTCTATTTGCTCAATAGATGCATTTATTGTTTTATTTAAATTTGCAGATTCACAATTTACTAAACGATTGATTTTCCCTCTCATATCTTTTTGAACTCTAATATCTTCAAATTTTAATAGTCCTCTGTTTGCACCCATTAGAGCTAGTAATTTTGATATTTCTTCTCCATCTTTTATATAGATAGCTTTTTTAGTTTGCACATTTATTTTTTTTGCTTGTATATTAAAATCTTTTTCTAAAATATTTTTTATTTCATCTCTAATTTTTTCATCTAAAAAACCTATTTCTAAGTGATATCCATTTTGAGGATTGTTTATTGAACCAGAGCCCAAAAAAGCGCCTCTAATCATACTTTTTTTGCTTTCCTCATTTTCTTCTAATTCTTGTATAGTAAGTTCAAATGGTAATTCTTTGGCTTTTAATGTAATTACAAAAGTATTTCCTTCTATTGTAATTTGATGGTTTATTTTTAAATTTGATAATAGTTTTGAAAATCGATTTATATTATATTCGCTTTCTGTTGAATAGCGTAAAACTTTGTCTTTTACCATGTTTGTATTGTTTGTGAATAAATATCCTATTAGTTCAGCTTTAACTTGAGTTTTGTCTGCTAATGTGTTACTTTTGCTTAATTCTTCTTTAATATCTGATGAAAATGACATATTAAATTCTTTCCTTTCTCTTTTAGTTGGTAAATAGTTACTTTAATTTTGCAACAATTATTCGGTCATTTCCATATGCATCTTTTTTGCAGTAAATATCACTATATTTTTCTTCATTTTCTAATAATTCAATAACATCAAATTTTTGGTCATATCCAATTTCTAAGCATAAATAGCCATTGTATTTTAGGTATTGATATGCTTTTTTTATAATTTTTCTATAAAAGTCCAATCCGTCATATCCGCCGTCTAACGCAATTTTAGGTTCTTTTTGTACATGTTTTTCTAAAGTTTTTATTATATCTCTTTTTATATATGGTGGATTTGATACTATAATATCAAATTTTTGTGGTTTTATATTTTGGAATAAGTCTGACTGTATCCATGTAATTTGTTTTTCTACTTCATTATTTTTTGCATTCTTTTTGGCTATATTTAAAGCCGTTTTGCTAATGTCTATTCCTGTTATTTTGCTTTCTTCTATGTATTTTGCAAGTGATACAGCTATTGCTCCACTCCCTGTGCATAAATCTAAAATGTTTTTGCTTTTACTTGTTTTAGCAATTCCGGATAACTTCTTCTACTAAGGTTTCTGTATCTTGCCTTGGAATTAAAACATCTTCATTTACAAAAAAGTTCAATTTCATAAATTCTTTTTGATGTGTGATGTGTTCTATCGGAATATGATTTCTCAATTTTTGAATCGCTAAAAAATATTGTTTTTCCTCTTTTGGTGTTAATTGTTTTGTATCATTTACAATAATATATTGCCTTGGTTTATTTAAAATAAATTGCATAAGCATTCTTGCTTTTAATTTTGGGCTTTCAATATTTTCTACTTTTAAATCAACTGCTCCTTTTTCTATTGCTTGTTTTATTTCCATTTCAACTTCCATTCCTTCCTTAATAAAAATTCATTTGGAAAAGAGTTTTATGCAATAACTATTTTTTTCCTATTATATCATTGAAATCTGCTGGTGACAATATTTTTTCTAAAAGAACGCAAAAAAATCCCCCGCCTTAGCCGTAAGATGCCTTGAATTTTTAAGGACCTGTTCCTACAAACAGGTGGGTACCTACCAAAATACTCATGGGCTTCTCACAATTCAAACGGTGAGCATGCACGCCATATTTTCGAGATCAGTCCCTCTTAATAATTTGTTGGTTCTAAAAATTCCTTCTACACGCACTATGCAGGGAAAAAGTTATTCTATTAAGTTATTTATATTGTAGCATATTTTTTTCCATTGTTCAACTATACTACTTACTGTTTTTATCAGTTTTTTATTGTTTATATTATTTTATCTAACTTTTTCAATATTATGCTTATTTTATTATAACTTTTGCAATTTGACTTTTTCATTTAATTATGATAAGATGAGTTTATATTTTATATATAAAAATAATCGACAGTGCAAAACTATCGATTATTTTTTCTTATTTTAATTTTCCGTAATACATATCACTAAAGATGCCACCTTTTTCAATCAATTCATCATATTTTCCAGATTCTTCAATTTTTCCTTTATTCAAAACTATAATCTTATCGCAGTTCTTCAAAGTTGTTAATCTATGTGCAATTGATATAATAGTAGTATTATTTTCTTTTTGCAATTTTTCTATTTCTGTTTGAATATGTTTTTCTGATGTGTTATCTAAAGCTGATGTTGCTTCATCTAATATTAAAATTTTAGGTTTTCTTAAGAATATTCTAGCAATTGCTATTCTTTGCCTTTGTCCACCTGATAAATTGTTTCCAC
>CANRBU010000065.1 GCA_947628925.1 uncultured Clostridia bacterium
GAGCCAATAGGGAGAATCGAACTCCCGACCTACAGGTTACGAATCTGTTGCTCTACCAACTGAGCTATATTGGCATTTGACTTTTTTATTTTAGCATATTTTGTTTTTTTTTTCAATACTCCAAATAGCTTTCTATGACTTGCCAAAAACTAATGTTGAAAAATTTTTCCAAATGTTGTAAAATAAGTCTGATAAAGGTCATAAGCAACCTTAAATGCTTAAATTTATTATACAAGGAATGAGAATTTTTATGGCTTTTGATGGAATTGTAACAAAGGCAATTTGTGGCGAATTGTCCAATTTGTCTGGTGCTAGAATTGATAAGATTTTTGAGCCTAATAAAAATACAGTAAATATCGGCATGTATTTAAATGGTCAAAATTTTTTACTTAATATTTGCATTGATTCTTCTAATTGTAGAATCAACCTAACTACACATCCTTTTTCTAATCCGCAAATTGCACCTAATTTTTGCATGGTTTTACGTAAAAATCTTTTAGGACTTCATCTGAAAAATATTTTTACTTTAGATTTAGAAAGAGTTGTTGTTATTGATTTTGAAGGCTTTGATGATGTTGATGATATCATTTCTAAAAGATTGATTGTTGAATTAATGGGCAAACATAGCAATATTATTTTATTAGATGAGCAACAAATTATTATAGATAGCCTACGCCATATAAAACAAAACAATGAAGAATTTCGTGAACTTTTACCACATACAAAATATAGCTTTCCCACTTCAAAAAAAGTTAATTTTTTAGAATTATCTTCATTTGATGAATTTTATTCTTGCCTTTGCAAGTTATGTAATAATGAGGAAGAAAAAATATCAGTTTCAAATTTAATTTCATCTTGTTTTAATGGTATAAGCAAAAATTTTATAGAAGCTATTGTACAAAATTCATCTGAAAATGTATTTTTAGATTGTGATAAAAACTCTCTAGGTATTTCTGAAGTTAAAGAATTTTTGAGGAAAATCTATGAAAATATAGATAAAATAATTTCTCTAATTGGTTCTAATTTTTTAGAATTTAAAACATTTTTAAATACTTCTACTCAAAAATCAGATTATTATCTGACACCTACAACTTCAGTGCAAAATAAAATTTACCCACTCAATTTTTTTATAGATGATTTTTATTACAAAAAAGAAACTTCTGATAAATTCAAAATTGAACGTGATAATTTATTAAAGTATATTTTGGCTATTTTAAAAAAATATACTAAACGATTGCACAATATTGGGGAAAAGTTAAAAGAATGTGAAAACATGGATATGTACCGTATATATGGTGAATTGATTACTGCAAATTTGTATCAATTTGATGGAAATAGCAAATTGCCTGAAATATCAGTTTATAATTACTATACTGATTCATCTATAACAATTCCATTAGATATAAAATATTCACTAAGTACAAATGCCAAGCATTATTTTAAAAAATATAATAAATTAAAAAATGCTTTAGAGATTGTTGGAAATCAAAAAATAGAAACAGAAAAAGAATTAGATTATCTGCAAAGTGTTGTATATGAACTTGAAAGCAGTTCTTCATTAAATGATATCTATGAAATTTTTGATGAGATTTTTGAAAATCCAATTTTTCAAAATTTACAAGATGATAAAAAAGTTGTAAATAACATTTCTGTTAAAAAATTGAAAAAATCAAAATTAACCAACAATAAAACCGTTTCTTTTAACCCAATAAAATATACTGTTGATGGATATACTGTTTTAGTTGGTAGAAATAATAAAGAAAATGATTATTTAACTTTGAAATATGCTCATAAACTTGATATTTGGTTTCATGTTAAAGATTTTCACGGTAGCCATACAATTTTAAGATTGCCTGATAATGAAACAATCAAAAATATTTCTGAAACTACACTTAGTAAAATTGCTAAATTGGCTGTTTTGCACAGTAAAGCTAAAAATTCTTCTAATGTTCCTGTGGATTACTGCCAAGTTCGCTATGTGAAAAAGTCAAATGGTGCTAAACCAGGAATGGTGATTTATACTCATTATAAAACAATATATGTCTAATTTTATGTGTTTTACATCAAAAATTCCAGTGATTTCTCACTGGAATTTTTTCTTATCCTAACAATAAAACAGTAAGTAATGTTGCAACTACAATTTCTCTTCTACTTAAATCATGTGGCAATAATTCTATTTCATTTTCTGTTTTTTCATCAGTTTCACTAACTTGATAATAATCAACATTATCTAATTTAAAATACATTTCTATATCTTTTTCTTCATTTACCTCTAAGTCTGATATATCTATATATTTTGTTCCCATCAATACATCTCTTGGTGAATATAAGTCAAATCGTAAATATTTTGCATTTAGTGGATTTTCTTCTCTATTTGTTATTTTTCCTTTTATTCTGCCATTTACAGCTGTTGCTTCTGCTTGATAAATTGATACTTGACTTAATGCATCTTTTCTTCCTAGTTTTTGGTAACTTGATTCTAAACTAACATTTATAATAACATGTGAAAATATTAAAAAAGCTAACATTCCTATACCATATAGGACAAACACTTTTATTCTTTTCATGTAGTATCACATCCCTTTTTATAATCTCATACTTGAATTATATCATATTTTACATAATCTGTCAAAATGTGTTGAATACACATATACTTTATCAACTTTTCTCTTTAAACTTTCTTCTAATGCTCTTTTATATATTTCAAGTTGAATTTCATATCTTTCTTTTAATTCTTCTATATCATCTACATAGTCTGTTTTATAATCTAGCAAAATAAGTTCATCATCTTGATTTATGTAGTATAAATCAATCATTCCTTGTACTAAAATATTTCCCTCTAATTCTTCTTGATAAATATCTTTTGCAGGTATATGCATATAAAATGGCTTTTCTCTCTCTACTTGTTTTGCTTTTTGCATTTCCTTCCAAATTTCTGATTGTGTAAATTTATATATTTTTTGAATATTTATACTTTCCTTCTCTTTTTGTGAAATAATATTATTTTTTTCTAAATCATCTACGAATTCTCTTATTTTTTCTAAATTATAATCTTCAGTTATATCTAGTTTTTGCATGCAAAGATGCATAACTGTTCCCTTTTGCGCTCCTGTTAAAGTTTGTTTATCATCTTCTTGTAAAAATTGTGGTTTTTGTAGATTGATTTTTTCAACCTTATTTATTTCCAACTTTTGTTTCTTTATTTCTGTTACTGACATTTTTGTTGGCAATTTTATTTCATCACTATACACATATTTAGATTCTAATTTGTTTTTTATAATGTTTGCCATTTCATTGTCTGATTTGTAATCTAACAGCCCTAACTCTTTTTCTATATCAATTCTTTCTAATTCTTTTTCTTCTTGATTTAATATATCATCTAAATCTTCTTTTTTTATTATATTGCAATCTAACAGTTTTTCCATTTTGTCTTTATTATATAAATAAACTAGCCAAATCCATTCAAAATATGATTCACATTTTTTTAATAAAAGTGGATTTATTTTTTCACCATCTTTTTTATAAATTCTAGCATTATCTTCTAGTTTTTTCATTGTTTCTATAACCGTTTTTCCTGCTAATGTAATATAAATTTTTTCCTTTGCACGAGTTAAAGCAACATATAAAACTCTCATTTCTTCGGCTAAATTTTCCATCTCAATTTTATTTTTTACAGCATGTCTAGCTAAAGTATCATATTTAATTTGTAAATTATAATCGATGTATTTTGCTCCAATTCCAAATTTTTGATGCAGCAAAACTGTGTCTTTTCGAATGTCTTGTTTATTAAACTGTTTGTTTGCATTTGCTAAAAACACTACTGGAAATTCCAAGCCTTTACTTTTATGGATACTCATAATACGAATGACATCATCATTTTCTCCTATAATTTTTGCAGGTCCCATATCTCCTGTTGATACTTGCAACTTTTCAATGAAATTAATAAAATTATACAATCCTTTAAAACTAGCTGTTTCATATTGTTTAGCTCTTTCAAACAATATTTTTAAATTTGCTTGCCTTTGCATACCATTTGGCATTAAGCCTGCATAATTATAATATCCTGTATCAATATATATTTTCCATATAAATTCATCTAATGCAAGGTATTCTTGTTCTGTTCTCCATTGTTCAATTTGTTGCAAGAAGTTTTCTATCTTTTTTCTTAAATCTTGTTCTACACTAGCTTTTGCCTTTTGCATACATTCATAAAAATTAGCTTGTTTATCACTTAAACGTATATTTACTAAATCATCATCTGTAAATCCATATATTGGAGAACGTAACACTGTAACTAGTGGTATATCTTGCATTGGGTTATCTATAATTTTTAGTAAATTCATAATTGTACTAATTTCTATTGTATCTAAATATTCTTGTGTACTATCTGAAAATACTGGCAAATTTAACTTCATTAGTTCTTGCTCATAAATTGCTGCTTTTTCTTTTGTTGAACGTAATAAAATAACAATATCTTTTGGACATATATTTCTAAATTGTTTTTGTTTTTTATCATATACTTTGTATTGTTCTTGCAATAACTTTTGTATTTTTTTTGCTATATATTTAGCTTCAATTTCAATATCTTCTAGAAATTCTTGTTCTTTTTCATCTGTTTCTTGGTCATCATCTTCACTTTGTACTACCTCTTCTACTTCATGTTCTCCACCTTCTGTTTGAATAATATCAAGCTCTGTTTTAAAATTTTGACCATTTTCTTCATAATCTGTTGCACCCAAATTTAAATATTCTTCCTCATTGTACTCTACTTCACCAAATTTTTCGCTCATCATGTTTTCAAATAATAAATTTGTAAAGTCTAGTACATTTCCTCTACTTCTAAAGTTTTTAAACAGTTGTATTTTTATTCCATCTTTATTTTCTTCTCCAACTTTTTGGTAAGTTTTATACTTTTTTAAAAATAATTCTGGCATTGCTTGTCTAAATTTATAAATACTTTGCTTAACATCACCTACCATAAACATGTTATTTCCTCGAGAAATTGATTTTAATATACATTCCTGCACTTCATTACTATCTTGATATTCATCAATTGCAATTTCTTCAAATTTTTCTGCATATATTTTACTTATTTCTTTGTTTTGTAAAATTTTTAATGCCAAATGTTCCATATCAGAAAAATCTAAAATATTTCGTTCTCTTTTTACTTTTGAAAATTGTGTATCAAATTCTATGACTAAATTTTCTAATTTTTTTAATATAAAATACATGTTATACATATCTTGATATGCTTGTTTTGAGTCTACTACTAATATTTTATTTCTCTTTGTATTAAATTTTTTTCTTGCAACATCACGAATTGCTTTTGCTTCATCTTTTGCTTCTGATACGATTTTTTTGCTTTTTGGCCAATCTAATAATTCTATATCATTAGAAGTTTGAAATGCTGAATCCCATGTGTCCAAATTATCTTTTAGTAATTGTACTTTATCAATATCATCTTGCACTGTTTGTACGTATTTTTCTAATTCATCATTTCCTTCTAAAATTTTCTTAGCATCTTCTAAGATAATAAGATCATCTTCTGTTTCTTCTTTTAAATCTTCTAATAGTTCTTCACCCCATATTGTATTTTTAAAATCTTCATCACTTTCAGCTTTTTCTATCAAATCGAACATTTCTACTGCATTGTGTAACCATTTTTGTGGAAAAGGTGTAGATGAAATATATGTATATATTTTCTTTATTAAAGTTTTTAAAGGTGTATCATCTTTGTAACTGGTATATGTTCTAATTAAATCTAAAAAATCTTTATCTTCTGTTTGATATTTTTCTTCAAACATATCTTCTAATATTTCTTCTTTTAATAAATCTGTTTCCGCTGTATCTGCAATTCTAAAATTAGGAGAAATGTTGTCTAATTCATAAAAATGATTTTTTATAACATCTAAGCAAAAAGAATCTATTGTGCAGATATTTGCCAAATTTAGTAATGTCATTTGCCTTCCGCAAATGTTCATCTTCTGGTATTTCTTCTAATTTTTTATAGATTGCTTCTAATACTCTTTGCCTCATTTCTGCTGCAGCAGCATTTGTAAAAGTAACTACTAAAATCTTATTTATATCAATCTTTTCATCAATTATTTTATGAATAATTCTTTCTACTAAAACTGCTGTTTTTCCACTACCTGCAGCTGCTGAAACTAAGATGTTATTTCCTTTTTCATAAATTGCTTGTTTCTGTTCTTCTGTCCAATTAGGCATAATTTTTTCATCCTTTCCTAATTACAACTTTTGTCATATTATATCATTTATGATATTATTTTTGCAATATATTGATTTTATTTTATTTTTAGCTTATAATTAAACTATAACTAATATATAATATTAAGAGAAAGACCAACTATAAAAAGTCAAGCATTTTTTGAAAAAAATTAAAAAAATTTTCAAGATAAAAATAGGCATCATA
>CANRBU010000066.1 GCA_947628925.1 uncultured Clostridia bacterium
AAGACATACTATAATTGCAAGGAGAGATACATTCATGGAATTTATATTATTACTAATACTGATTTTTATTAATGCATTTTTTGCTGCTAGTGAGATTGCATTTATTTCTCTAAACGATGCTAAAATTGAAAGACAAGCAAAAGAAGGAAATAAAAAAGCTAAACAAATTGAAAAAATGTTACAAAATCCAAGTAAATTTTTAGCCACAATTCAAATAGGAATTACATTAGCAGGATTTTTATCAAGTGCATTTGCATCAGATGCATTTGCAAGTGAACTAGCACCAGTATTAAATAGAGTAATGCCAATTTTTAGTGTGAGTGTTTGGAACACAATTTCAATAGTGCTAATCACAATTATTTTATCTTTTTTTACACTTGTTTTTGGAGAGCTTGTTCCAAAAAGATTAGCAATGAAAAACTATGAAAAAATAGCATTTGCTACAATAGGCATTATAAGAGTATTATCAATAATTACATCACCATTTGTTAGATTTTTAACATATGTTACAAATAAAATATCAAAAATATTTGGTGTAAAAGAACATGAAGAAGAAACAGTTACAGAAGAAGAAATAAAAATGATGATTGACCAAGGAGAAGAAAAGGGAACAATCGAAGAAGAAGAAAAAGAATTATTAAACAATGTATTTGAATTTGACGATATAACTGTTTCAGAAATTATGACACATCGAACTGATATTTTTGCAGTAGATATAAATACAGATATTGATGAATTAATGCAAATCATCTCAAAAGAAGATTACCGCTATAGTAGAATACCAGTATATGAAGATACAATTGATGAAATAAAAGGTATATTATATGTTAAAGACATCTTAAAAAATGTGGGCAAAAAAACTTTTAGAATGAAAAACATTATTCATGAACCATATTTTATTCCACAAACAAAAATGATAGATGATTTATTCAGAGAAATGCAAAAACATAAAACTCAAATGGCAATAATATTAGATGAATATGGAGGAACAGCAGGGTTAATTACAATGGAAGATATTCTAGAAGAACTTGTGGGAGAAATTTATGACGAATATGATGAAGAAGAATTGCAATATGAGAAAATAGATGAAACAACATATATTTTATCAGGAAATATGACCATTTATGATGTTAATAAACTACTAGATGCACAAATTCCAGAAGGAGATTATGATACGATTTCAGGATTTTTGCAAGATGAATTAGATAGAATTCCAAAAGAAGAAGAAAACCCAGTAATAGAAACAGAAAAAGTAACATATAAAATTGAAGAATATGAAGATAATCGAATTCTAAAAATCAAAGCCTGCAAGAATATATAATATGTGCATAGAAAGGGATGGTATAAGAAATGAAAAAAAGAGGACTAATCGCAATAATAATTTTAATTATAATAATAGCTGCATGTACTGTAACATATTTTATATTTCAAAAACAAAATCAACAAAACAAGGAATATGAAGTTGAAAAAATCACAGATTATCAGTACTTTGTATCAAAATCACAAGAGAATCAAAAATATGGAGTAATAGATACAAAAGGAAACATAGTAATTCCAGAAGAATATGATGTAGTAGAAATACCAAACCCATCAAAACCAGTATTTTTATGCACAACAGGACAAAAAAATGAAGTTTTAAATGACCAATCAAACAAAATATATACAGAATATGATAATATAGAATTATTGCCACTAAAAAATGTAGCAAGTGATTTATTATATGAAAAATCAATTATGAAATATGAACAAGATGGAAAATACGGATTAATTAGCCTAACAGGTGAAGTATTAACAGATGCAATTTATGAAGAAATTGATACTTTGCAATATAAAGAAGGAGAATTAATTGTAAAAAAAGACGGAAAATATGGAATTATAAATCAAAAAGGTTATACATTAGTAGAAACACAATATGATAAAATCACAGCAGATACATTTTTTGATGATGAAGGAAAATATTATTATGATGGCTACATTGTAGCAAATAAAACAGAAAACGGCTACCGCTATGGCTATGTAGCATATACAGGTGAAGTTTATTTAGACACTTTATATAATGACATGCAACGTATAAGTGAAGCAGGAAACAGAGATGAAGCATATTTACTAGTTGCAGAAAATGGAAGATATGGTTTATTTAAAAATGAAAAAAAATTAATTAATACTGAATATCAATCAATTAACTTTGACAGTAACAACTCAATTTTTATCATACAACAAGGAAAAAAATATGGAGTTATAAATCAAGAAGGAAATCTAATTCTTCCATGCGAATTTGAAGAATTAGATGTAAAAGGCAAATATTTATATGCAAAAAAAGGTGAAGAAACATCAGTATATAGTGCAGATGGTAAACAAACAGAAATATCACCAAATACAAGCATCGTAGAAATACCAAATAATGACGGTTATACAATAAGGGTTCAAACAGAAGAAAATAATACAACATATCAAATTTATAAAGATGAACAACCAATAATACAAGATAATTACAAATATATAACATACTTAGAAAATAATTTACTTATGGCTTCAAAAGATGAAAAACTTGGAATCATAGATATCCAGGGCAATCCAAAAACAGAATTCAAGTATACATCAATTCAAGTAATACAAAATACACCATTAATACAAATGCTAACAGATAATTCAATAGAAATTACAGATGGACAAGCTAATTCAATATTGACAATGCAAGACGGAGAACTTACACAATACGAAAATTATATATTGGTTTCAAATGAAAAAGAAAACAAATATGTAACTATAGAAGGAAAAGAAGTAACAAACAAAGAAATTTTTAAAGATAATACTCTATATGCAGTTGTAAAAGATGGTAAGTGGGGCTTCGAAGATAAAGCAGGAAATATTGTAGTAGAACCAGTTTATGATCAAGTAACAGAATTCAATAAATATGGTTTTGCAGGAATATTAAAAGATAAAAAATGGGGTATGGTAACACAAGATGGAACTGTAGGATTAGAGCCAAGCCAAAGTACAATTAACTCAGAGACACCACCACAATTTATAGGCACATATCATCAAGTTCAACTTGGTTCAGGAAAAATTTATTATACAAAATAAGTAACAATTAATAGGAGGGGTCTCCAGTGAAATTAGGAATAGCTTTAGCTGGTGGTGGAATTAGAGGAATTGCACATGCTGGTGTTTTAAAAGCTCTAGAAGAAAAAGGAATAGATATTGATATAATAGGAGGAACAAGCTCAGGAAGCATGATAGCAACACTATATGCACTGGGCTATTCGCCATATTATATATATGTATTATTTAAAAGATATGCTAAGCAAATGCTAACTATAGATACAATGCCAATTATCAATACAATAGGTAATTTTGTAAAAAATAAGAAATTAAAAGTTTGCGGTTTTAATTCAGGAAAAAGTATTGAAGAAGCATATAATACAATAGCATCAAAAAAAGGAGTACGAAAAATAGCAGATATAAAAAAGAAAATAGTAATACCAACAGTTGATATAAATTCAGCAAAAGAATATATTTTTACAAACGGAAAATCAACTCTAGAAAAATATATATCTGATATACCAGTAGGTACAGCAATAAGAGCAAGTAGTAGTTTACCTGGATATTTTTGCCCTTGCGATTTTAAAAATTACAAATTTGTAGATGGAGGAATTTTAGACAATGTTCCTGCAGAAGAAGTAAAAAAACAAGGAGCAGACAAAGTTATAAGTGTCAAATTCAAAACAGATTATATTGATGAAAACAGTAATTTTTTCGACATATCTATGCGTACAATAGATATCATGTCAGACAAAATTTTAGAAGAAAATATGCGGAAATAGTGACTTCGTTTTAACAATAGATACCATAGGAACAGGAATGTTGGATATAGAAAAAATAGATATGTGCTATAAAGCAGGGTATGAAACGACATGCCGAAACATAGAAAAAATACTTTCCATTTTATAAAATATGATGTATAATAATATATGAAAGTATATTGACTTATGGAAGGAATAAGGATATATGAAAAAAATAAGAAATTATATCTTAAAAATATTTTTAATATTTTTCTTAGGAAGTATCTTTGGATTTTTTATAGAAATCTTATATGGTTTAATATTAGATAAGATATTAATATTTAAAAAAGGATTAATATATGGACCTTTTATACAAGTATATGGAGCTGGAGCTGTAGCATTTTACTTATTAATTTGTAAAATTAAGCATCCAGTTAAACTGTTTTTTGCAGGAATGATAATGGGAGGAATTGTAGAATATCTTTTCTCATTTTTGCAAGAAGTTATATTTGGAACTATTTCTTGGGATTATTCACATATGATTTTCGATATTAATGGAAGAACATCATTACTATATTGTGTATTCTGGGGATTGATAGGTGTGATATATGCAAAAACTGCATTTCCAATGTTTAATAAATTAGACTTGGTATTAGAAAATCAATTTGCAAGAATAATTACATATATTTTATTTGGATTTATGATATTTGATATAGGAATTTCTTGTATAGCAGGAATGAGGCAAGACGCTAGGAAAAATCAAATTCCACCAAGAAACAAAGTAGAAACCTTTATAGATGAGCACTATCCGGACGAGGTAATGGATAAAGTATATGTAAATAAAAAGGAAGTTTAAGAACAAAAGTCTAGCAAAATAACTAAAAAAGCTAGACTTTTTATGTTTAATGATATATAATATCTTGTGCTAGAAAATTGTTCAGACTAGAAAAGGAGGAAATTATGAAAGAAAATGGCAATTGCCTCTTCCTTTATGGTGGAGGGCTGGTTGATTCTGCAAATTGTTTCTTGCGGACAATCATGGAAGCAGTAGAGAGACGAAACATCTTCAAACACATTTATGTAGGAAGATATTCCTTTGAAGCACTGTTAGAAAAACGCTTCATCATGGAATGGACTCCAGAACTGAAGATGACAGCAGAGCATCAACATGGCGGTTATTTTGGAACATGCAGAGGGATTGATTTGACAAACCCAAAACTGCAAAGCATTGCAATCGAAAACTGCAAAGCCCGCAACATAAAGTGGGTATTCGTAGCAGGTGGAGATGGTTCTTCACGTCAGGTTGCAGAAATCTCTGAAGATTTCAGAGCCAAAGGTGTAATGGTATCATTTATTATGCCATGTACCGTGGATGGAATCGAAGGAGGAGCCTCACTTGGGATTGACATGGCAATAAAAACCTATGTTGACCTAATTAGAAACTTTGCAAACGCAACACTATGTACCCGTGATAACAGGCAATTTTCAGTTTCTGCAATTATATTGCAAGGGCGAAACCGAGATGACTTGTTAGCACATGTATTAAAAGTAATTGTTTCAGCACCTGTCGCAGGTTTAGATCAGCAATATGTAGACATATTTGCTATCCCTGCAAACTATGAGTGGAACAAAGAAAAACTGGTTAAAGCAGTAGAAAGCTCTGACAAGCCAGTATTGCTTTTAATTAGCGAAGGCGCAACCTTGACAAAAGGCGAGTTGCATGAAACATTTAAAAAGAAAAAGGTTCGCATTTATTCTGTAGCACATTTAGCACAGATAAATGGTGGAACTACCAGCAAAGATATAGAAGGTATAAAAGCTTTAGTAGAAAAGCTAGTTCCATATCTCGAAATAGGCATCACCAAGGATGAACCATTTTCTTTGGTTGTATCCCATGATTTTTCATCAGTCCGCGTAGAAAAAATTGATTATTACGCAAAACTGAATCCGAGAGAAGGGCAACAGCCGACGATAAAACCGTCATTAGAAACACTGTTGCAACAGTATTTACCACAACCATAAACTTCAAACCAAAAGCTCCAACTTTGTAAGTTGGAGCTTTTCATAAAAGTAAAATTTTAGAAAATAGAACGAGTAATTTGATAGTTCTAATACCCATACTAACCGAATACAATTTAAAAAAAGTATTTGGCTAGGGGGTTTTTCATTATGAAGCAAAAAACAATAGAAGATAGGGCTATTGATTTAGCACACTATATTATAGATTCAAAAGATACAGTAAGAGGGACAGCTAAAAAATTTGGCATAAGTAAAAGTACAGTACATACGGAAGTAACACTAAAGAACGGTAAAAAAGTTGGACAAGTTATTCCTGAAAGTATTAAAATTAAGAAGGTTTTTTTAGCAGAAAAGAATCCAGTTGTGAAGTTGGGATTGGTAATAAAATAAAATTTAAAATAAAGTAATTCACATCAATTTATGTAAATTACTTTATTTTTATTACAATATATGATACAATGGGTTCAAATAAAGGAGATGAGATTATGGCAAGTAAACCAATATATCAAATATATGCAGAACTACAAAATTATGAACCAAAGATATGGAGAAGATTTCAAGTAATGAATGATATAACAGTAGCAAGATTAGCTTATATATTAATG